>CAMLPA010000431.1 GCA_946481605.1 uncultured Flavihumibacter sp.
CGGGCGCGGAACTCAACGGTCTTGTGGCGGAGTTCATCATTACTAAGAGATTGATATGAAATGAAATGTTCGTTTATTTTTCCAACCAGGGGCTGAATCGTCCTGATATCTTTTTCTGATTTGCTGCCTCCGAACAATTTCGAAAGAAAACCTAACATAAGAGCGCTTTAAATTGATAATATGATATGCCAAAAGGATGTCAAAGATGGTGCAATAATTTGAAAATAGCCATATTGACAGGGGGAAATTTGCCCGTTATGACCGCTATCGGCGTGCTACGGTGTATTCGCGTTGGCGCAATGGGTGCTTTTCTACCGGGAAGCCGCGTTTTTACACCTAATGCTTTTAGCGTTGCCCGGCAGCTTAAAAAAGGTGGGGGAGAATTAAAGTGAGGGGCTTTTTAAAAAAGGATGCGCCGCTTTCCGGCACATCCTTTCGGGAGGGGAACAGGAGTAGCATCCGGAAAGAAAGGAGATGGCTCCGGATGTTGTGAGGGAGGGGTTACGGGTTGATAAGGCCGTTTTTTACCGCGAAAATGGCCAGACCAACGCGGTTTTTGATCTGTAGTTTTTCAAAAAGATGATCGCGATAGGAGTCAACTGTCCTGTGGCTGATGCCCATTTCAAAGGCGATTTCCTTGTAGGTCATCTCCGAGCAGGCGAGTTTGAGGAAGTTGAGTTCTTTCTCCGAGAGTGTGCTCACGGGGTTGATGTGTTCAAATTCCACAGCGGATTCGCTGAGTGTTTGCATCAGTTTGTCGGATACCGGGTCGGTAAGGTAATAGCCACGGTCTTTTACACTGTGCAGGGTTTTCCTGAGTTCATCGTGACCGGCGGATTTAGGGAGGAATCCTCTCGCACCCAGTCTTACGGCTTTCAGGATGGCCTCATCGGAGCAGTCGCCGCTTACCACCACCACCCTGATTCTTGGGCAATTCTCCCGGATCCAGCGGATGGTTTCGAACCCGTTCATGATGGGCAGGTCCAGGTCCAGCAGCACGATATCCGGCGGAAAACTTCTGTCGATCAGGTTCACGAACTGCTGGCCGTTTCCGGCTTCCACGGTTACCACATAGCCTGGTTCGTCCTGAATCAGCGCTTTCAGCGCCATGCGGAAAAGATGCTGCTTGTCGATAATAGCAACGGTTGTTTTTTTCATACAACAGGGTTTAAACGGTTAAGGTATAGCTGTCAAACGCGAGGGGTGGGTGCGCAACAAGGCCGGATGCTTAACAGAAAGTCGGGACGATAAATAACTGCGGCTCCGGCTGAGGAACAGCCAGATGGTAATGGAATGCATGCGCCCTTCCGTTACCGGGTAAAAGTTTGTTTGATACATACAATAAAAGTGTTAGGAGTAAAAGAATCTCTTTTTGAAGTGCAGCGGTAACGGTGGGTAGTGGTGTAAAAATACCGGGAAACGGTGGCCGGAACTGCGGTATGGGGAAAAAACAATGGGAAATAGGGTGCTTTAACGGACGGGTTTCGGGGTATTTACGGTGTTTTTCTACAATTTTTACCCCGTGCATGGATAATTTAGTGTGTTCGAGTACCTTTGCAGCCAAATTGAATCATTAAGTTCATATAATACAATCAGCGAACCATGAGCGGTGCATTAAAAGAAGTTCGTAACAGGATCAAATCGGTACAATCTACCCAGCAAATTACCAAGGCCATGAAAATGGTGAGCGCAGCCAAACTGCGCCGTGCACAGGATGCCATCCTCCAGATGCGCCCCTACGCAGGAAAACTCCAGGAAATGCTCAGCAATATTGTGAGCAATACAGAAGGAGAAGTTGGTATGTCACTGGCGGAAGAACGTCCGGTAAATAAAGTGCTGCTCATCGTGATCACCAGCGACCGTGGGCTCTGCGGCGCTTACAACGCGAACATCATCAAGCTGGCCAAAAGCCTGCTGAAAGAGAAATACCCCGCTCAAACCGAAAAAGGCAACGCACATATCTGGGCCATCGGTAAAAAAGGATACGAACATTTTCAGAAGAACCGCTTCACTGTTGACGCGGCTTTCAAAGATATTTTCCTCAACCTTACCTTCGATAACGTACAGGCCTGTTCCGCCGCCGCCATGGATGCTTTCGTGAAGAAAGAATATGATGTGGTGGAAGTGATTTACAGCGAATTCAGGAACGCTGCCACGCAACGTTTCTCCGTAGAAAGGTTCCTCCCCATTCAGAAGGTGGAGAAGGTGGAAGGCGCGAAGAAATCCGATTTCATCTTCGAACCCGCCAAAGAAGAACTGATCGCTGAACTGATGCCCAAAATCCTGAACACCCAGTTGTACAAAGCCGTGCTGGATGCCAACGCCTCCGAACACGGTGCCCGTATGACCGCCATGGATAAGGCTTCGGATAACGCGAACGAACTGCTCAAAACACTCAAGATATCTTACAACCGCGCCCGCCAGGCCGCCATCACTACCGAACTTACCGAGATCGTGAGTGGAGCCGCCGCGCTGCAAGGATAGTCCACACGCTTTTCAACCAATACCTGCTATGGAAATCGGACACATCATTCCGCACATAGAAGCGCTTGTTTTCGCCAGCGAAAAACCGTTGACGCCGCCTGAGATCACCGATCTCGTGAACAACGCCTTCGGTTTCATGGAAGATAAGATCACCATAGAACAGGTGGAAACCTCCCTGGAGGGAATCGTTGAAAAGTACAACGCGGAGTTCTATCCCTTCGAGGTGCGGGAGAGTGGGGGAGGATGGCAGTTCCTCACTAAAAAGGATTTCCACAAAACCGTGGCACAACTCAATGGCGATAAGTTCATGAAGAAATTATCCGCCGCCGCCATGGAAACACTGGCCATTGTCGCTTACAAGCAACCCATCACCAAGTCGGAAATCGAGGCCATCAGGGGCGTGAGCAGTGATTATGCGATCCAGAAACTCCTTGAAAAGGATCTCGTGATCATCTCTGGAAGGAACGAGGATATGCCTGGAAAACCCCTGTTGTACAGCACTTCGAAATCTTTCATGGATTATTTCGGGATCAACTCCGCGGATGAACTTCCCAAAATCAAGGAAGTACTCGCCGAACAAATGGTGGAACCAACGGTGGTAATGGGCGAAAACACGGGCTTAGATACGGTGGAACCCACAGAAGAAGTTGAGGTGGAAACAACGGATGAGGCAACAGCCGATGCCGGAACACCTTCCGATGAAAATGATACCGCAATCCTTGTTATAGAAGAAGAGATTATCGTGGATATGGCCACTTCAGATATCGCGGTAGAAGAAGATGGGGAAGTAGAGCTTGCCATGGAAGATGCTTCGGAAGAAGATGTTCCTGAAATGGAAGAACTTCCAACAGAAGATGAAACATCGGATGAAGACAATGTTTCTGATGATGCTTCTGAAACCGACCCGGCAGATCCAGATGCCGACAAATCAGCACAATAATATTTCCGAAATACAGTATATGTCAGGAGTTTCTTTACAGCCACAGGAGCTGGTCGCCATCGCACGTGAATTTGGTACGCCCGTATATGTTTACCACGCCGAAAAAATCGCGGAACAGTACAACAAACTGAAGCACGCTTTCAGCGGCAGCAACGTGCATTTCTTCTATGCCTGTAAAGCGCTCACTAACCCGCACATCCTTTCTTATGTGCGCGCACTTGGGTCTAATGTGGACTGTAGCTCCATCAACGAAGTAAAACTGGCCCTGCACGCGGGTTTCGAACCCGAACGTGTGTTGTACACTTCCAATGGTATCGCTTTTGAAGAGATCGTCGAAGCAAAGGAACTGGGCGTGAACATCAATATTGACAGTCTTTCCAACCTCGAAAAATTCGG
>CAMLPA010000432.1 GCA_946481605.1 uncultured Flavihumibacter sp.
GGCCATCATTGAAAACTGCGAAAAGGTGAGTGCTTATTTTAAAGCTGTAACCACTGATTTTAAAACCTTCCACGTGATCGCAGACGGAAACAATGTGGTGATTAACGGAACGGCGGAGTTCTTGCGCAACAACAAACGTGTTTCATTTGTTTCCGCCTGTGATATCTATGCGTTTAATGCAGAAGGTCAGGTGCAGCAGATAACCTCCTATTGCATTCAGCGGAAGTAATGACATCAACAGCCTGATGGCTGATATTTGCTGTGCTTCTTTGATACGAGGGCTGCTTGTACGAACTTTATTAAGCCAGCACAATTGCGTCTTTGTTGTATTTGTTTTTATAAGCGACTGGCGATAATCCGGTGGTTTTCCGGAAGATCGTCCGGAACGCTTTCATATCGGAATAGCCCACATCATACATCACTTCGTTGATGTTCTTCCGGCTGGTCTCAAAACTTTTCTTGGCGGCTTCCATCTTCACCCGCTGGATGTATTCAATTACCGTGTTGCTGGTTGCTTTTTTGAAGCGCCGTTCAAGGCTTCTTCTCCCTAAAGCCAGCATATCTGCCAGTTGGTCCACGGAAATTTTTTCGGTGAAGTTCTTTTCAATGAATTCCTGTGCCTTTCTGATCTCGGTATCGTCGTGTTCCTTCTGGCCGTTGAAAATGATGAAGGGGGATTGGCTGTGCCGATCGATATCGATCATGAAAGACTTTGCGGTGATTACAGCTATCTCCCGCCCCGCGTATTTCTCCACGAGGTAGACCAAAAGATTGAGGTAAGAATAAGCGCCTCCGCTGGTGTAGATGCCTTTGTCTTCGGTGAGGATGCGGTCATCTACCAGGTGCGCGTCCGGGAACATATTTCTGAATTCATTGGCGAACCGCCAGTGCGTAGCGCATTTTCGCCCGTTGAGCAAACCGGTTTGGGCGAGAAAGAAAGAGCCGATGCAGAAGCTGGCCACTTCGGCGCCATCCTGGTATTGTTGCGTGATCCAGGGGAGGAAGTCCTTGTTCATAGCGAAAGCTTCGGGCATCTGACCGAAGAGTGCCGGTATAATGATGAGGTCCGTTTTCAGTACTTCACCAATTAAAAAATCCGGGCTCACGGTAAAGAGGCCATTCCTTTGTTTGGAGGCGCGGGTAAGCCCCACCAGTTTGATATCGAAGATCGGGTCCCGGCCCATTTCCAGCATCATACTGTTCACTTCCGATAGCAATTGGTAGGAACCTTCGATATTGGTAAGGCTGCTCGTGCCTCTTGGAACGAGTATGGATACGTGTTTCATCGGATGGCGTTTGGTATTGGCAAGAGCGGCAGGTTGAACAATAAATATACGGCATAAAAAACTGCCGGAGGCGCGCGCTTTTATTTTCCCGTCAGGTCGTAGATTTCCTGGATGTTGTGCAGTATTTTGGGGAAGTCGAGTTCAAGGTCCTTCAATAACCCGGATTCAAGATCGAACACCCAGCCGTGTACTACGGGATAACCATTTTTCAGGAAGCCCTGTTGAACTGTCGCGAGTTTGGTAACATTGATGCATTGTTCCTGCACGTTCAGTTCCACGAGGCGGTTGTAGCGCTGGCGTTCATCCGTGATGGCGTTCAGTTCTTCCTTGTGCAGGCGGTACACGTCACGGATATTGCGCAGCCAGGGATTGAGGATGCCCAGGTCCTGTGCCTGCATGGCGGCTTTCACGCCACCGCAGTTGTAGTGCCCGCAAACAATAATGTTCTTTACGCCGAGGTATTTCACGGCATATTCGATGACCGTGAGCACGTTGAGGTCGCCGGCATTCACCAGGTTGGCGATATTGCGGTGTACGAACACTTCTCCCGGCTCCAGGCCCATCATGTCTTCCGCTGTTACACGACTATCGCTGCAGCCGATGTATAGGTATTCCGGCTCCTGGGATTGTGCGATCTTCTTAAAAAAATCAGGATTCTTGCCTGTTTTGGAAGCCACCCATTGGCGGTTGTTTTCGAAGATTTCTGCGTAGGTAGTCATGAAGAGGATTTTTATGGGTTCAAAAATATGGATTCCACGAAAACGAACGGCACTTGTATGGTAAATACCTGTAATAAAGGGGTTTAGAGGAAAACTTGTTCATATCGGATACTTTGCTATCTTTGCCGTCCTGAAAAATACGGAGACGTGTCCGAGTGGTTGAAGGAGCACGCCTGGAAAGTGTGTATACGGGAAACCGTATCGCGAGTTCGAATCTCGCCGTCTCCGCTCTTAATCCCCACAAGATCAAAAATCTGTGGGGATTTTTGTTTTCCGCTTTTCATTATTTATACCATCCTGCAAGCCGTAAATCCTAAGTATTGTATTTTTCCCTAGTTTGCACTTTCTATCCAGTTACAGATTTTGTTCCCCAATCAACCATACCAAGAAACTGCGCTCCTGAAACGTATAGCCGATGGGGATCATGCCGCATTCCAGACATTCTTCCATTTACATTATACCGGTCTTGCTTTTTTTGCACAAACCATTGTTGGGGAAATGACCGATGCCGAAGACCTGGTGCAGGATGCTTTCGTGCGTTTGTGGGAGAAAAGGGACACGCTGAAGGAGCAGGGTAACCTGCGGTCCTTCCTGTATACGGTGGTTAAAAATGCTTGTCTTGATTTCCTGAGAAGGGCTGCTCATCGTTCCGCACGGCAGGAAGAGTTTATCTACCTGGTGGAAAAAGATGGCGCTTTTCTGGAGTCGGCGGTATTGAAGGAAGAGTTGCTGCAGCTTGTGTTGGTCGAAATTGAGGCGCTTCCTGAGAAGTACCGCCGCATTATTGAACTGATATTCCTTGAGGGCGTCTCTTACAAAGAGATCAGCGCCAGGCTGGAAATACCTGAACCCGCCATACGCAAACAAAAAGAACGGGCGCTGAAGATGCTGAACCAGGCCGTATTAAAGAGAACCGATCTTCCGATCGTATTGATTACCGCGCAATTATTTTTTTTATCAGATTTTGTCACAAGCAGATGATGTGTGCGTATTATGAATAGATCATGCCCGAAATAACCATAAATGAGATTATCCTGGAATTGCTTCGTAAGAAAATGGAGCATGGGGAGTTGTCTGCTGAAGAAGATGCCTTGCTGCAACAATGGACCGACTCATCACCACACAGCAGGGCATTGCTGGAAAGGGTCAGCAATGATCGTTTGCTGATGGCCGATCTCGCAGAACGGCACACGCTGAATAAAGCGCTTGCCTGGGATAAAGTGGCTGCCAGGATCGGAGCAAAAGAGGAGCAGGCGGCAACGGTTAGGCCAATGTTATTACTGAAGCGTTGGTGGGTGGCTGCCGCGCTGATCATACTAATAGCTGGCGGCGCTTACTGGGGGTTATACAAGCCGGAAAAAGACAGCGGCGGACTAGTTCGTAAAGAGGCTATGGATGTGCCTCCCGGGCACGAAGGAGCTGTGCTTACGCTTGCGGATGGTTCAACAGTAGCGCTGGATAGTACCGTAAATACCGTAGTAGCGTTGCAGGGTGGCGTTGTTGCAAAAGTGGTGAATGGGGTGCTGGTGTATGAGGGCGAGGGCAGCGAAGTGGTGTACAATACCATGGCCACGCCAAGAGGCAGAAAATTCAGCGTGGTGCTCCCCGATGGAACCGTGGTTTGGCTGAATGCGGCAAGTGCGCTGAGGTATCCTTCCATGTTTAAGGGGAAAGAAAGACTGGTAGAACTGAAAGGGGAAGCGTATTTTGAAGTCGCTAAAAACGCGGATATGCCTTTCCGGGTACGCCTGAACAGGAAGGCAGAAGTAGAAGTGCTGGGAACAAGTTTTAATGTGAAGGCTTACGACAACGAA
>CAMLPA010000433.1 GCA_946481605.1 uncultured Flavihumibacter sp.
GCGATCGCCAGGTTGTTGACGTGCAGGCTCACGGTATCGCCATCAATTTCAGCATTATCGTACAAAAGGATTTCCATTTCAGGCGTATGTACGTCGATGGTGGAAACGAGGTCGGTCATGCGGTCCGTTACTGAATTTGAGGGTGTATCGGGTGACAGTCGTTCTACAGGGAACACCGGCTGCGGATTTCGTATTAAACGAATTTCTCCGGGCGGACAAGGCGCGCCTTTTTCAGCATCCACCCCTTTCCAGGAACCGGACAATACTTCCTGCCCGTCTTCCTTCGCATATACAAGTTCGTAAGTTTTGATACAGGGTACACAATGTGGTGGAATGCGCACGGCCAGCATCTTTGTTTCTTCCAGCACCATTCGTTTAGTGAGCGCATTGTAGCGGCCCGTGAACCTGTGCTTCACGTATTTCGTGGTATCGTAATAGTCGTAGCTCACGCCAATCAGTTGTACGCCGTCTTCCTGCAATTGAATTTCGAGGTAATACACGGGAAAACAGCCGCCTTCACGCTGGGTGAGCGTACCTTTCCAGACGCCGTTCAGCGGTTGCGAACGTAGTGGTGACGCAAAAAATAAAAGGAATAAAACGACCCCGAACCTCATGATTGAATTTACGAAACTTAAAGAGGTTCGGGCCTGAGGATTGGATGAACGGCGTTTAAGGATCAGCAATATTCCAAAAGGCAGGAAAACGATGAAGGCTTGAATTAATTTGAACCCGTCTTAAAACCTGAAATTCCAGGTAACCGACGGAAGTATCGGAAAAAGAGAAACCTGCAAACTCTCCACCTCCAATGTTCCATCGTAAGCGCTTCCCGTTTGGTCGAAATAAATAAAATACGGATTCAGCCTGCTGTACACATTGTAAATACTGAAAACCCATTCATTGCGGAAGCGCCGATCCGGACGGCGCGGTGTGGGCGAATACGTTGCGGCGAGGTCCAGCCGGTGGTAGGCAGGCAACCGATACGCGTTCACCTTACTATACTCCTGTGTGAGCACGCCTTCCACCAGATAGAACCGCTCGGGAAGCGTGGTGGCGTTGCCGGTACCATATACAAAAACAGAGGAAAGTTTCCAGTTCCTGTTCAACTCATAAATCCCCACTACGGAAAGATCGTGTCGGCGATCATATTTCGCCGGAAATTTCAACCCATCGTTCAGTCCCGGAAACTTGCGCCAGGTCCACGACAATGTATAACCTACCCAACCCGTGAGTTTTCCCTTCGCCTTATTTACATAAAACTCCGCGCCATAACTCCATCCTTTTCCGAAAGTGAATTCTTCTTCCGGATCTTTCAACGATGGTGTATATCCTTCCCGGTATTCGATCTGGTTCTGCATGTCTTTATAATATACTTCCACCGATGTTTCCCAGGTATTCTCATTAAAATTCCGGAAATATCCCGCAGCATATTGCCAGCTCAACTGAGGTTTCACGCGAAGTGTACTTGGCACCCAGAGATCAGTCGGCAAAGTAGAACCCGCATTGCTGACCAGGTGAATGAACTGCTGGTTACGGTTTACAGCAAACTTTAGCGAAGATTGCGCATTCAGGGTATACCTTACCGTTAAACGTGGTTCAATACCCTGGTACATTTTTACACGCTCCCCCCGGTTATACACCGTACTATCCAGCTTGTTGCCATCTGCATCCGTAGTAAAGGATTTGTATGGACCTGTTTGTGCGAAGCCGCTCCAGCGCAGGCCAGCGTTGAGTTTCAGTTTATCGCTCACAGACCAGTCGTCCTGTACATACAACCCGGTTTCATGCGCGTACTTCGTATTGCTGTTGTTGGGGTTGAAGGTGGTTTCGCCCTGCCGGCCCGAAAGCACGTTCGGCACGAACGTGTGGTAGGTCCAGAGTCCGCCGAACTTCAATTTATGCTTCGGAGAAACAAAATAATCGAAATCGGCTTTCGTTGTAACGTCCCTGATACCTGAACTCAGTTTCAGTTCGAAATCCTGCTGTGCGGCGCCGAAGGAGAATTTATAATCATTGTAAACAACAGTGGTATTGGCAAACAACTTTGGGTTGAAAACATGGTTCCACCGGATGGTTGCCGTTGAATTTCCCCAGGGAATATCTGCATTAAAAGCGCGTTCCCGGTTGCGGAACGTAAATACATCGCGGCCAAAATAACCGCTGAGGTAAAGCCGGTCCTTATCGGAAAAAGTATAGTTCAACTTAGTGTTCAGGTCATAGAAATAATATCCTGAACCATAGAACGAACTTGATTTCGAGATGAACGGTTTTATCAGGGCATCAATATAGGTTCTGCGGGCGGAAAGCATAAAAGACGCTTTGTCTTTTTGAATCGGCCCCTCCACAGAAATGCGCGAAGCGATGAGCCCCACGCCGCCCCGGGCTTCCCATTCATTCATATTACCGTCTTTCATAGCCACATCGAGTACCGAAGACAACCTTCCTCCGTATTGAGGCGGCATACCTCCTTTGATGAGCGAGGTGTTTTTGATGGCATCGGAATTAAAAATGGAGAAAAAACCGAATAAGTGGCCGGTATTGTACACTACCGCATCGTCCAGCATAATCAGGTTCTGGTCCGGGCCACCACCGCGTACATAGAACCCGGCGTTTCCTTCCCCCGCGTTGCGCACGCCAGGCAGCAGTTGAATCGTTTTCAGAATATCCACCTCTCCGAAAAGCACGGGCAGCGATTTTACCTGGTTCATAGACAGACTTATCTTCCCCATCTGCGCGTCCTTCAGGTTGTTGTCCCTTTTCCTGGCGGTCACCACCACTTCGTTGGCGGCGGCGGTGCGCGGGGTCAGCAGGAGATCGGCTCGTATATCCGCATCCAGTTTAATGCTTTTGCCGAGCACCTCATACCCTACAAAAGAAACGTACAAATCATATTCCCCGGCCGGCAAAGTAATAGAATAGAAGCCATATTGATTGGCCAGCACTGCCCTTCCGCTTCCGTTCACAGCAATCGTGGCGCCAATCAGTGTTTCGCCGGAAAGGGCATCTTTCACGTACCCACTGATGGTAAATTTATCCTGAGCTGAAAGCTGATGGGTGAAAAGAAAAAGAAAAACGCTGAGTAAAGTTCCTTTCATGCTGGAGATAACAAGATTTCCAAAGAAAGGTTGGGGGGACCGGTGGCACCGCTATAGCGGTGGCGCCGGGTACGGTGTTTACCCCGGGGCCGGCCAGTGATTTCACTGATGCAGGGAAGAAATTCTTAATAAGAGAGTGTTTAAGGGCATCGTGGAGGATTGGCTGGTGGAGGAGGATTGGAAACCGGTGCCACCGACGTTGTTTTCCGGGAGACGAGACAGTGTTCCGGCGCGGGGTTTCAAGGTGAAAACACGGGTAGTTGAAACAAAATTCAGGGCAAAAAAGGGGGAAGTAAAACAAAGGCGCGGCGTATCACATAAACGAAAATTGTCTCCACCGAGGGGACCCGAAAAAAAGAGGGTGCATCGCGCTTGATACACCCTCTCGTCAATAATTTCAACCCAAACTGCTAGAAGTTGAGCGAATCTTTCACCTCGCCGCAAACCAGCATTTTCTTCCCGAAATATGGGTTTTTAATATCACTGGAGTTACTCAGCCAGTAAGCACCCTGGTTATCGAAGGCCATCGGGCAATACTGGTGGTACACCACCTGCTCATCGTACTGAACGGTTCTTACGAGGTCATACATCGCATCGGAGACCATCTGGAACTCTTTTCTTTTCGCTTCAAGATCAGATGCGGAGCGCAGGGTTTTGGAGAGATCACTGAGTGTTTTGGTATAATCGGCGGCGGTGGCGGCAATGGCACCGGTGCTGTCGT
>CAMLPA010000434.1 GCA_946481605.1 uncultured Flavihumibacter sp.
ATAACGAGCGGCAATACCTGGAATCCGCCCGGACGAAATTGGGTCATATACTTATTTTAGGATCGGCTCTTCAGTTTCAGTTGAACCACGTTTTCAATATGATGGGTATGCGGGAACATGTCTACCGGTCTTACCCGGGTTACGTCGTATTTCTCGCTCAGTCCAATCAAATCCCGGGCCTGGGTCGCCGGATTACAACTCACATATACCACGGTGGGCGCTTCCATTTCCAGGATTTTCCGCACCAGTTTATCGTGCATCCCCGCGCGTGGTGGGTCGGTGATGATCACATCCGGACGACCATGCTGGTTGAAAAACGCGTCATCGCATATATCGATCACATCTCCCGCATAAAATTCGCTGTTCGGCAATCCATTCAAAGCTGCATTCTCCTTTGCATCCTCAATGGCTTCTGGCACCATTTCCACCCCAATAATCTTTCCCGCCAGTTTGCTCACGAAGATGCCGATGCTGCCCGTACCGCAATAGAGGTCATAAACAGTTTCCTTCCCCGTAAGTTCAGCGAATTCCCTTGTAACCTGGTAGAGCGCCGTTCCCTGCCGGGTATTGGTTTGGAAGAATGATTTCGGTCCAATCTTAAAACGGAAATCTTCCAGTTGCTCGATCACGAAACCTTTGCCGTGGTAAGCGATGGGCTCCTGGTCGGAGATGGAGTCGTTCCATTTCAGGTTAATGGTGTACAATAAAGTGGTGATGGCTGGGAACTGGGCCAGCAGCGCATCGAACAATGCGATCCGGTCCTTTTTACGTTCTTCACCGAACACCACGTTCACCATAATTTCCCCGGTAGTGCACAACCGCACCTGCATGGTGCGCAGCCAGCCTACGTGGGCGCGGATATCGTAGAAAGAAAGGTTCCGCTGCACCGCAAAATCACGGATGAACTTCCGGATCAGGTTGGTGGGTTCCTCCTGGAGATGACATACATCTATATCTACCAATTTATCAAACATACCCCTCGCATGGAAACCAGCCACAGGTTGATTGGGGTCGATATCGGGATTATTCAATTCCGAAGGAAGCAGGTAACGCCTGTTGCCGAAAGTGTACTCGATCTTATTCCTGTAATAACGTGTATCCTCCGCTCCCAGAATAGCTTCGATGGGCGGAAGTGGCACCTTACCGATACGGGTGAGGTTATCTACCACCTGTTGTTGCTTATAAATCAACTGCTTATCGTAAGGCAGCATCTGCCAGCGGCAACCACCGCAAACTCCGAAATGCGCGCAGAAAGGATCTACCCGGTCGGGCGAATAGCCGGTAAAACCGGTTACATGTCCTTCGGCCCAGTCTTTTTTGCTTTTGCCCAGGCGCAGGTTCACGGTATCGCCGGGAACGGCTCCTTCTATAAAAATCACTTTTCCTTCCACGCGCGCGAGAGACTTGCCTTCGGCGGCGTATTGCTCCACGAGTACATTGGAGAGTTCGATGTTCTTTTTTCTTTTTGCCACGGTGCAAAAGTAACTATTACAATAGATTCAGGGCCAATCCGTTTATTTGGATAATTTTGGGTTCATTCGAAGAAGTATTTAGGTTCACGCAAAGACGCAAAGACGCAAAGGAGCAAGGACGCAAGGAGCGGTGGACGTGCTGCAAGTTCGGGGAGTTTTCACGGACTACTTTCGTTTGTTTGCAGTCTTTGGTTTGATGATTATATAGAAATTAAATCATATGCTGATACCAAACAAACAAGGCTTTGCGTCCTTGCTCCTTTGCGTTGCGAAGTGCGCAGCACAAAGCAATTGCGAGAAAAAGAAAAAAGATTGACAGACCAAAAATAAATATGAAAAATATCCTTTCCGCCTTTCTGCTCACCTTTACCTCCACCCTTGCCAGCGCGCAAGGCTATGAAATTAAAGTAACCCTCAAGCCTTTCAAAAACGAAAAAATCTACCTCGCCTACCATTACGGCGACATCAAAGGCCTTGCGGATTCTGCCATGCTGGACGCTAACAGCAACGCCGTTTTTAAAGGAGAAAAGCTACTCCCCCCCGGTATCTACATGATGGTTTCACCCGCCAAAGTGATCCTTTTCGAAATGCTGATCGACAAACCACAACAGTTCTCCGTTTCAGCAGATACCGCGGACCTTAAAAAAGTAGTCTACACCGGCTCGCCCGACAATACCGCGTTCCGCGCCTACCAAACTTTCACAGATGAAAAAGGAAAAATTCTCAACCAATTGCGGGGTAAACAAAAAATATCGTCGGATGCGGCGGAAATAGAAAATCTTCAGCAACAAATGCGCGCGCTGAGTAAAGAGATAGAAAATTACCGGACAGATTACGTGAAGAAGTACCCTTCGGGTATGCTCTCCGCACTTTTTAACGCGCTGCGTGAACCGGTGGTGCCCCCCGCCAACCAGCATCCGGGTGGTAAATATGATTCCGCTTTCGCTTACCGGTATTACAAATCCCATTATTGGGATGGTATTCATTTCGGAGACGATCGGCTCGTGAGGACCCCTTTCTTCAAGCCCAAACTGAAAAAGTATTACGAACAACTCGTTTCGCCTGAGCCGGATTCCATCATCGTGGAAACGGACCACATGCTCCAGGAAGCCACCGGCACCCAGGAAATGTTCAAGTTCCTGCTGAGCGAATTCATCGACAAATACATCAACCCAGAATTCATGGGGCAGGACAAGGTATTCATCTACCTCTTCGAGAAATACATCAATGCCGGACAGGCCACCTGGCTATCGGAAAAACAACGCAAATACATCAATGAAAGGGCATACAGTTTAATGGCCAACCAACTCGGCTTGCCCGCCTCCCCGCTCGATCTGGTAGATACCACTGGAAAAAAACGTCCGCTTTATGAGGTAAAAGCACCGTATACCGTAGTGGTTTTCTGGGACCCCACCTGCGGACATTGCAAAGAAGTGGTACCCAAAGTGGATTCCATGTACAACGCCAAATGGAAAAATAGTGGTATCGCGGTGTACGGCGTTATGGTGGACGGTGGATTGCCCGCCTGGAAAACATTCATCAACGAGCACAAGCTCACCGGCTGGACCCACGTGTACCAAACCGAAGCCGACCGGGAAGCAGATTACAACGCAGGACGCCCCAATTACCGCCAGTTGTACGATGTATATCAAACGCCTGTATTGTACCTGCTGGACGAGAACAAACGCATCGTGGCCAAAAAACTCACCTACGACCAGGTGGATAAGGTGATAGAAATGAAAAAGAAATAAGCGATTTCCCGTTTTATGAAAAAACCAATATTCTTCTGTAGTTTACTGCTGCTCTCTACTACCGCTTTCGCTCAAACGCTTTTTACCGTAGGCGGAGAACGCGTTTCCACGGAGGCGTTCAAAAAAGCCTTCAAAAAAAATAATCCCACCGACAGTAGTGTTCAGGCCATGCAGGATTACCTGAAACTGTACATCCGGTACAAACTGAAAGTAAAAGCGGCCATAGCGAAAGGAATCGATACCCTGCCGGCACAACGCCAGGAAGCAGAACAATTCCGCTCCCAAATCGCGGAACCTTTTATGCTGGATGGCGCACGCATACAATCACTCACGGAAGAAGCCATCAGCAGGGCAAAAACAGATGTACTCGCGGCCCAGATTTTCATTCCTTTTGACAAAGATGAAGCTGAAGCCCTTGCACAAATCAATGCCGCGCATAATATGTTGAAAAAAGGAACACCGTTCCAGGAAGTAGCAGCGAAGTTCCCCTCAAATAGCACACAAAAAAATGGCCGCATTGGCTGGATCACTGCCTTTACCCTTCCTTATACGCCTGAATC
>CAMLPA010000435.1 GCA_946481605.1 uncultured Flavihumibacter sp.
ATTCCGCCCGGGAAGATGGGAACGGCCTTCAGTTTACTGGTATTGGTATCCTTCAGGAGGTTCACTGCGTCGGGCACACTGAGTATACCTTCCACCCCATTTATTTTCCGCAGTTTTTGCTGAAGGGTCCTGTAATCATTGAAAAAGGAAGGTTCGAAGAAGTTGTTTTTTTGCAGCCCGATCACCATCATATTACCGTCTTCGCCGAAGGTAGCCCTGAAATCCTGGTAATCCTGGTAGCGGGGATTATTGGTAGGAATGGCACGGGTAAACTCGTAACTGAGCTGCACCTTAGAAGCGCGATAGCCCATAAAAGCAGTGCCCGCAGCAAGCAAAATCAGCAATACTATCCTGTACCGAAGCACGCCTTTACCAAGTTTAAGCCACATTGATCTCCATTTTGAAGGGCAAAGAAAATACAATTCAACGGATCATAGCCGGTGATTTATCCAGTATTTTTGACCTATGCTGAGAATGTATACCCTGATGCTGATGGTTTTATGCTGCAACCTCTTGTATGGCCAGCAGGTGCCTATAGGGGTTTGGCAGGAACATTTCCCCTGGCGCAAGGCGCTTTTCACAGGCAGTTTTGGCAACAAGGTGTTTTGCGCCACCAGTTCCGGGTTGTTTTACGTATCCATTCCCGGGAACGAACTTACCAGACTGCATAAAATGAATGGCCTCTCCGGAACGGGAATCACAGCCGCAGGTATGGAAGAAAGCTCCGGCACCATTGTACTGGTGTATGCCGATGGCGGAATTGATATCGTAACAGACAACAGCATTACTTATATCACCGATCTTAAACTGGCAACAGGGTACGCCAACAAAAACGTGTACCACGTAAGCTGCCGCAACAACAAAGCCTATCTTTCCACAAGCTTCGGCATCCTCGTACTTGACCTTGCACGCAGGGAAACACAGGACACCTGGCTCCCCGCTCCTGGCGGTATTCCCGCACGCATCAACCAGTTGTTCCCCACCTCCGCATTTTTTTATGCCGCCACGGAAAACGGCGTGTTAAGAACCGCAACCTCAACTGCCAACCCTGCCGACTTCGCCGCCTGGGAGAAAGTTCCCGGTGTTCCTGATCAGCCCATACAGGCGCTGGCTATCTGGAACAATATCCTTTACGTGTGTTCCGGCAATACCATCTACCGTGAAAACAACGGCGCTTTTACCGTGTTCTACCAAAGCGACCAGGTGATTTCCTCCATAAAAGTGGTGGAGAACAGGCTGATCGTGTTGGAATCCACACGTATTGTTTTCCCGGCGGAAAACGGATCAGTCCAGGATGTTTTCACTTACCCCAACGCCGCCCCTGCAGACATCACCTTCTCCGATAACGCCTGGTGGATCGCCGACAGGGAGAACGGACTTCAACGAAGAGCAGGTTCAGGCACAATTGATTTTACCCCCAACGGCCCCTATGATATTGTGGAAGGCGACATGCGCCACAACGGATCACAACTCGCCGCGGCATTTGGAAAAGTATTACCCAACGGAACGGGCGCTGGCAAAAGAACAGGATTCGGCGTATACGCCAACGGCACCTGGACCAACCATGTTCCCGGAACCGGGAATATGCCCGCGGCATTCCCGGATGTGAATGTTACAGCCTTTCATCCAACTAACGGAAACATATATGCGGGATCATCAGGCGGTGGGCTGCTGGAATTGCGTGCGGATGGGAGCAAGGCAATACTACCCGGCATTCCTTTCAACCAACAAAACCAGCAGGAGCAACGTGTACATGGTCTTGTCTTCGACCGGAATGGCTTCGGCTGGATTGCGGCCAGCGGTGCGGCAAACCCGATTGCGGTACTGTTGAAAAACAACACCATTGCATCGGTTCCAATACCTTTTTCG
The DNA here is from genome assembly GCA_946481605.1 of uncultured Flavihumibacter sp. The sequence continues at coordinate 1,870 of CAMLPA010000435.1, forward strand.
CTAAGCGGGAACCTCGTGTCACAAATGGTGGAAGACGATGCAGGTCAGTTATGGATCGTATCTCCCAATGGCAACGGATTGCTTTGCTTCAACCACAACAATACCCCGGAAGTAGCGGCAGACGACCGCTGGCGCCTGTTCCGGGCCGGACAGGGTAACGGTAATCTCCCAGACAATACAGTTCATGCCATCACCAAAGACAGGAACGGGTTCATCTGGATCGGCACTAACCGTGGCATCGGCGTAATGCAGTGCGCGCCCCTTGCCCTGTCTACCAATTGTGAAATTGTACTTCCTATTGTGCAGCAGGACAACTTCGCAGGCTATCTTTTTCAGAACGAACAGGTGAAAGCCATCGCTGTAGACGGCGCCAACAGGAAATGGATCGGCACCACGAACGGCGTTTGGCTGGTGGATGCTGCCGGCGATAAAGTAATCAGTCGTTTTACAGAAGTCAACAGTCCACTTCCTTCCAACAATGTGCTTTCCATAACCATCAACGGAGCAGATGGCACAGTGTTCATCGCCACCTCCAACGGATTGTGCAGCTTCCGAGGTACTGCCACGGAAGCAAAAACAGAAGCCTATTCCGCCAAAATATTTCCCAACCCGGTACCATCAGGTTATAACGGCACCATCGCCATCAAAGAATTACCACGCGACGCCATCGTGAAGATCACGGAACCCAATGGCAGACTGATATTCCAAACCAAAGCACTCGGAGGGCAGGCCGTCTGGAACGGAAGAGATTACCGGGGTAACCGTGTAGCTTCCGGTGTTTACCTGGTGCTTGTTACGGATGAAGAAAGAAAAGAAAACCTGGCTGGAAAAATCGTGCTCGTAAGATGATACATACCACCAAAGGAATCGTGCTCCGCACCATTAAATATGGAGAAACAAGTGTGATCGTGAGTATTTTCACGGAGCTGTTTGGTGTGCAATCGTATCTTGTAAACGGTGTTCGCAGCAGCAGCAAATCCGCGCAGGGCAAGGCGGGCATGTACACCCCCGGGGCCATCCTTGAAATGGCCGTTTACCACAACGATCTTAAAAACCTGCAACGCATTAAAGAAGCACGGTGGAGTTACCTGTACAAAGAAGTGTTCTTTGATGTGAAGAAAAACGCGGTATGTCTTTTCCTGGTAGAGCTTTTGCAGAAATGTCTGAAGCAACCGGAACCACTTCCGGACCTGTTCTATTTTTCAGAAGATGTGCTAACAGAACTGGATACTGCGGCTCCAAATGAAACGGCCAATATTCCGCTGTTTGCGGCGTTGCACATCAGCAGTTTCCTCGGGCACCGCATTACGGATAATTATTCCACACTTAACCCCTACCTTGATCTTAAAGAAGGCCAGTTCTTTCCTGAGCCTCCCTTGCATGGCGGATATGTGGCTCCACCCTATAGTGAAGTGATCGCTGAATTCCTGCGTACGCGGCAACCGGCGGAACTGAATGACTTGTTGTTGAACAGGGAACAGCGTAATGTATTGATGCGCGCAGTGTTGGATTTTTATGTGTTACACCAGGTGGATTTCGGGACGATGCGGTCGTTGGAGGTGTTGCAGGCGGTAATGGGGGTGTAGCGTACGGGATAATTTCTCGCAAAGGCGCAAAGACGCAGAGCCTTGTTTGTATGTAGCTTCTTAGGACTAAAGCTTTGATCAATTAAAAAGTAACGTTGTTGTAGCATATGTCCTCTTCACTTATTTTACATTCTTAATCTTTAACGATCCCTTTGCGTCTTTGCGCCTTTGCGAGAAATCTTATTCACATGTAAAAAACAAGTTACGTGAAACCTACCGCTCCACCATCTTCTCTGAATTCTCCGCGAACTGCAGCTTATCAATCAGCTCCTGGATATCCCCGTTCAGCACATCATCCATATTGTACATG
>CAMLPA010000436.1 GCA_946481605.1 uncultured Flavihumibacter sp.
TACAGGCTGCACGGAGGATATTAAACAATGGAATACCGGCTTTCACGGCCCTTTCAGCAAGTTCGTTGATATGGCCTTTCACCAGGCTGTCGGGATGCTTGTCGTCGCTGCCGAACATCATGGCTTCCGGGTACTCTTTCAGCAAAGGGATCAGCGCGTCGAAGTTGCGCGCGGCGCTTCCTTCCCGGATGATGATCTTCATGCCGTAACGGAGTTTCTCCTGTGCTTCTTCTAAAGTATAACATTCATGGTCGGTGGAAATGCCAGATTCTATGTACTTTCTGGCCGCTTCACCCCTTAGTCCGGGGGCATGACCATCCACTGGTTTATCAAAGCGCCTGGCGGCTTCCAGTTTACGCACCACTTCTTCCTCTTGGTTCAGTACGCCGGGGAAGTTCATCATTTCAGAGAGGTACTTTACTTCAGGCTTTGCCAACAGGGCCTCCACCTGGTCGGCATCCAATGTGGCACCGGCCGTTTCAAATACCGTGGCGGGCACGCAGGAGGGCGCACCGAAATAAAAATGGAACGGCACCTGTTTGCCGTTGTTGATCATAAAATCAACCCCTTCCATGCCACATACATTCGCTATTTCGTGGGGATCGCTGATGGTGGCCACGGTACCATGCACCACCGCGAGCCGCGCGAATTCGGAAGGAACCAGCATCGAACTCTCAATGTGTACATGCGCATCTATAAAACCGGGGAGTATAAAGCGGGCGGGAACAGTCGTTGCGGCGGATAATTCTTCCACCGATACAATCTTGCCGTTTTCTACTGTAACCCTTCCGGGGAATATCTTTTCGTTGAAAATATCTACAATGTGGCCATCCGTGCTGAATCTCATCTGTTTTTTCGATTGGAAGCTAAAAATAAGGAAAAATGCCCTTGTTTCCCCACTCACCCGCACAATCGCCCCGGTCATCCACATTAACGAACGAACAACGAAATATTTAGTAGATTGGAAAAGATTTATCACGAGAAGATTCGATATGAAGAAGTTATTCCTATTGCCGCTTTTTTCTGCCCTGCTGTCCTGTAGCCTTGCGCAGAAACAGGAAGTGAAGCAGAACTATGAGACCATCCTGTTTAATACAGGGAAGATGCTTGAAGTGATCCATTACGATCCAAAGCCTTACAACAACGCGTTCTCCCAGGTTATTTTCAGGGAATTCTTTGCAACGCTCGATCCGCAGAAAAAGATTTTCCTGCAATCGGATATCGACCGGCTCCGGCAATACGAGACCGCCATCGACGAGGAAATACAAGGAGGAACGCCTAAGTTCTTCCGCGATGCCAACGAATTGTACGTACTCCGTTTAAAAGAAGCGCAGTTGCTGAGCCGGGACCTGCTTTCACGCCCCTTCGATTTCACCACCAAAGAAATTTTCCGCGCCAACAATGATAAGGCACCTTTCCCGGCTTCCGCCAACGACAGAAAAGAAAGATGGCGCCAGAGCATCAAATACCAGGTGCTGGAAAAATACGAAGACCTGGCCGCCGGAAAGGGCTCTGCCCGCATAGATAGTATCGAGCAAAAAGCACGGGCACTGGTTTCCGTCATCAATGAACGCTTCTTTAAGAACCTCCTGGCCCGCACTTCCGAAGAAGAAGCCTTCAGCACTTTCCTCAATACCATCGTACAACAATTCGATCCGCATTCTTCCTATTACCTTCCCGTTGACCGCCGCGAATTCGTGGAAGACCTGAGCGGCGTGTACTACGGAATTGGCGCATTGCTGGAAGAACAGAACGGCAATATTTCCATCGGTGAACTCATGATCGGCGGTCCCGCATGGCGCTCGCAACTGGTGGAGAAAGGGGATGTGATTATCCGCGTTACACAAGCCGGTGAGCAACCCGTTTCCGTAGAAGGTTATACCATGCCCGAACTCATCAAACTCACACGGGGCAAGAAAGATTCCAAAGTTACCATCACCTTCCGTAAAGCCGACGGCACTTTGCGCGATGTGGCCATGACGAGAACCGCACTCCAACTGGAAGATACTTTCGTTAAGACCGCCGTAATCGAAGACAGCACCCAAAAAATCGGCTATATCTTTCTCCCGAAATTCTACACCGATTTCGGTGATGAAAATGGCAGAAGCTGCGCCGATGATATGGAGAAAGCAGTGTTACAATTGAAAGCGCAGCAGGTAGATGGCATCGTGATCGATATCCGCAACAATGGTGGCGGCAGCCTGGGAGAAGTGATCGATATGGTGGGACTGTTCGTGGATAAAGGTCCGGTGGTACAGGTGAAAAGCCGTGGTGAAAAATCGGAAGTGGGCAAAATGAACAAACAAAAGATATATGATGGTCCGCTCGTTGTAATGGTGAATGAACTGAGCGCCTCCGCCTCAGAAATTTTCGCGGGCGCCATCCAGGATTATAAAAGAGGGATCATCGTAGGCAGCACCACATTCGGGAAAGGAACGGTACAACGCGCCTACCGCATTCCCGGGAAAAACTGGAGTGAAGCGCCCTCCGCCGATCTGGGCACATTGCACCTTACCATACAGAAATACTACCGTGTCACAGGAAGTTCCACGCAACTGAAAGGCATCCAGGCCGATGTAGCACTTCCCGGTTTGTATGAACACTATAACGTGCGGGAGAAAGATACCAAAGCTGCCCTTCCCTGGGACGAAATAAAACCCGTTCCCTTCAGCATTCAGCAACATACCGGCAACGTGGCGCAGCTCATCAACAGAAGCATCTCCCGCCAGGAACGCGACAGCAGCATCTCACTGATGAAACAACAACTCGACTGGCTCGCCGATAAAGAAGATGTGTATCCGCTGGAACTGGGTGCCTTCCGCAAACACCGCGCTGAAAAAAGAGAACGCATCGCACAGGTGCGCAAACTGAGCGCGCTGGTGAACGCGATGCAGGTGCACAATACGCCGGAAGATGCCACGGAGTTATCCCAGAAAGAGCAGTTCCGCCAGGAGAACAACAAAGCATGGCTGAACAGTTTGCAGAAAGACAGGTTTCTGTTTGAGGCAGTGTCTGTGCTGAAGGATTTGCAGGGGGAATTGGTGGCGGGGTTGAATTAGCGGTTAGGTTTCTAAAGATTTTTTTTCTCGCAGAGGCGCAAAGCCGCAAAGGGCTTCTCCATTTTTTATGCTAATAATAAAAGGGCTAATGCAACGCTATGCATCAGCCCTTTTATTATTATTCTGTGGTTATTGAAATCTTTCACCCCCCTTCACTGTTGCTTTTCTGTTGAAACCCTTGCAAACAGAATACCTTAAAACTAAAGTCATTGCATACAATCAAGGCTCCGCGCCTTTGCGTTGCGAAGTGCGCAGCACAAAGCAACTGCGAGATACCTCTACTCAAAATCCATTAAACGCTGCGTGAAAACTAGTACGCACCAATATAACTCGAACCTGCCTGCCCCGCTAAAACAGCACCCTTCGTTACAGCCCCCGTTCTCCAGTTAACCACATACAGCCTTCCTGCCTGCCCCATTGGCGTAAGTGGCACATAAACATAATCTCCGGCTACCACAACATTCTGGTACTGCGAGAAGCTTAATGTGGCTTCGTAATCATTCGCGATTTTGGTAGCGGTTTTTGCGTTCAGGTCTATCAGTGCGAGGTATCCGCCTTTCCCATCAATATCATACAATACAAATGCTTTTCCGCCGGAGATATAGGTCCAGGCTTTAATGCCCGCCACACCGGTAACACCAAGCGCCTGACCAAGATCGAAGAGATAAGTATTGTCGTAATTGTTGGTATTCTTATCGA
>CAMLPA010000437.1 GCA_946481605.1 uncultured Flavihumibacter sp.
TACCGCGCCCGTGAAGGGAACGTGCACCGCCTCGCTGAAGTGAGCGTGAGCATCATCGACCAGTGCGTGGCGCAGGGTGTGCCCTTCGCGCGTGAATATGGTGGATTGCTCAGCAACCGTTCTTTTGGTGGAACACAGGTGCAGCGTACTTTCTATGCCGCAGGACAAACAGGTCAGCAGTTGCTGATCGGCGCTTACCAGGGCCTGGAAAGACAAATCGCTCTGGGGAACGTGAAAATGTACAACCGCCACGAAATGCTGGAGGTTGTGGTGATCGATGGAAAAGCACGTGGTATCATCTGCCGTAACCTGGTTACGGGTCAGTTGGAAAGACATTTCGGTCATGCAGTACTGTTGTGCTCCGGCGGATACGGCAACGTATTCTACCTCAGTACCAACGCCATGGGCAGTAACGTTACAGCCGCCTGGAAAGCGCATAAAAAGGGCGCTTATTTCGGAAACCCCTGCTTTACGCAGATTCACCCCACCTGTATCCCCGTTTCCGGAGACCATCAGAGTAAGCTTACGCTGATGTCTGAATCGCTCCGTAACGATGGCCGTATCTGGGTACCCAAAAAACAAAACGACGACCGTAAACCCAACGAAATACCGGAAGAGGAAAGGGATTATTACCTGGAAAGAAGGTATCCCGCTTTTGGAAACCTCGTACCGCGCGACGTGGCTTCCCGTGCCGCGAAAGAAAGGTGCGATGCAGGTTATGGTGTAGGTTCTTCCCGCCAGGCCGTGTACCTTGATTATGCAGCCGCCATCCAACGTTATGGTGAAGGGGAAGTGAACAAAAGAGGATTGGAAGGTGCCGATGCCGCTACCATTACCAAACTGGGTAAGGAAGTGGTGAAAGAGAAGTACGGCAACCTCTTTGATATGTATGAAAAAATCACCGGAGAGAACCCCTACGAATTACCCATGCGTATTTACCCTGCGGTACACTATACGATGGGTGGACTGTGGGTGGACTACGAGCTGATGACGAATATCCCCGGATTGTACGCACTGGGAGAAGCCAACTTCTCCGATCATGGTGCGAACCGTCTTGGTGCCTCCGCACTGATGCAGGGGCTGGCTGATGGCTACTTCGTGATTCCTTATACCATTGGTAACTACCTCGCTGATGACATCAGAACGGCTTCTATTCCCACTTCACATCCTGCATTTGAAGCTGCGGAGAAAGAGGTAAGCGATCGCATCAACACGCTGATGAACATTAAGGGAACACAATCTGTTGAAAGTTTCCACAAGCGGTTGGGTAAGATCATGTGGGACAAATGCGGCATGGCGAGAAATGAAGCGGGACTGAAGCAGGCGATCGAAGAAATCCGCGCGTTACGCGAAGAGTTCTGGAAAGATGTGCGCATTCCCGGAAAGATTGGCGAAATGAACCCTGAGCTGGACAAAGCCAACCGCGTGGCGGATTTCATCGAACTGGGTGAATTGATGTGTATAGACGCGCTCAACAGACGCGAAAGCTGCGGTGGTCATTTCCGTGAAGAATCTCAGACGGAAGAAGGAGAGGCGTTGCGGAACGATGAGGAATTCGCCTATGTTTCCGCCTGGGAATACAGAGGTATTCACAACTGGGAACTGCACAAAGAGGACCTCAGCTTTGAAATAGCGAAACCTTCACAACGTTCTTACAAATAAAATCATAGACTTTATAAACCGGAATATACCATGGAACACTATACCATGAACCTGAATTTAAAAGTATGGCGCCAGGAAAACCAGCAGGATGCCGGAAGGTTTGAAACATACCAGGTGAGCGATATTTCCTCTGAGATGTCGTTCCTCGAAATGTTCGACGTGTTGAATGAAAGGCTGATCAAAGAAGGAAAGGATCCCATCGCTTTCGATCATGATTGCCGGGAAGGTATCTGCGGCATGTGTTCCATGCACATCAACGGCAAACCCCACGGTCCCTGGGAAGGAACAACCACCTGCCAGCTCCACATGCGCGCCTTCAAAGATGGCGATACCGTGGTGGTGGAACCCTGGAGGGCAAAGGCTTTCCCGGTCTTGAAAGACCTTGTGGTAGACAGAACTTCTTTCGACCGTATCATCCAGGCCGGAGGATATATTTCAGTGAATACCGGTAACGCGGTGGATGGTAACGCCATTCCCATCGAAAAAGAAAAGGCCGATGCCGCTTTTGCCGCTGCGGCCTGTATTGGTTGCGGAGCTTGCGTGGCAGCCTGTAAGAACTCTTCCGCCATGTTATTCCTTTCCGCCAAAGTTTCTCACCTGGCCTTACTGCCGCAAGGTGGTCCGGAAAGAAAAACGCGTGTACTCAACATGGTGGCCCAGATGGACAAGGAAGGATTTGGCGCATGTACCAATACCGGTGCCTGCGAAGCTACATGTCCTAAAGAGATTTCCATTACCAATATCGCGCGCCTGAACGGAGAATACATTTCAGCAGGATTAGTTTCTGAATAAGCGATTATAAATAGGTTTTGTATAAACAAGGGCGCACTTTAAAGTGCGCCTTTTTGCTGTGTAGCGTTGCGCCGTAGCGTCGTAGAGAGAAATATAAATCATCTTCACCAAAGAGTTTCCCAGACTTCATAAGAAATAACATCCGTGAAAAAACGGTCCTTTACCCCGTTTTTTTCTCCCCTTAAAACTTTTGGAACCGATCCCCGAATGTGTAGCTTTGGTAAAAATCTGAGGTATGGAGAACAGTGAAAAGAAAAACATATTTGTAAAATGCGGTAACGAATACCTGACCCAGGAGTACCTTGATGCGTACGATCGTGAACTGGAGGAAGGGAACGCGCAGGTAGAGCGGGGGGAATTCGTGACCCACGAAGAAGTGCTAAAACAGTTCAGTGAATGGGAGATCAGGATGCGGCAAAAGTTATCTGGTCAAAGCAGGCTTTGAATCAGAAACAACGCATCTCAGATTATTTTGAATATTATGCCCCATCTTATTGTCTGAAATTAATGACGGCGGTTCATGAAGCCATTAATAAAATGGCCAGCCATCCCTATGCTTATCCACCTGATGGCCGAAAGCGAAACAACAACGGAACCTATCGTTTCCTGGTGGTGTACAGTTACCGTGTGTCCTTCCGGATTGTTGGCAATACCTGTCGTATAGTGGGTATCCGCCATGTAAAACAGGACGCGAAAATGTACTGAGCGCGCTTTTTGATGTCCCCCGTGAATGTCCTACCTTTGCACCCTCAAAACATTAAGTATTCATGATTAGTGTAAAGAATGTAACGCTGGCTTACGGCAAAAGAGTGTTGTTCGATGAAGTGAACATCAATTTCACGAAAGGCAACTGTTATGGTGTGATCGGTGCGAACGGAGCGGGGAAGTCCACTTTTCTGAAAATACTCAGCGGCGAGATCGAACCCAATAAGGGAACCGTGGAAATATCCAAGGGGGAACGTCTCGCTGTATTGAAACAGAACCATTTTGAGTTTGACGATCAAACGGTTATCAATACCGTGCTCATGGGGCACAAGAAAATGTGGGATGTGATGCACGAAAAAGACAGCATCTACGCGAACCCCGATGCTACAGAAGATGATTACCTGAAAGCGGGTGAACTGGAAGCTGAATTCGGAGAAATGGGTGGCTATACTGCCGAAAGTGATGCGGCCAGTCTGCTAAGCAACCTCGGGGTGAAAGAAATCTATCAGCAAAGCCTGCTGCGCGATATCCCCGGTAACCTGAAAGTACGGGTGCTGC
>CAMLPA010000438.1 GCA_946481605.1 uncultured Flavihumibacter sp.
AAATAGTGCGCGCTTCCCCAATTGTAGAGATCCGTATTGGTAGGGTCTTTTTTCAGCTTATACGCCTCTCCCATCCAATATGCCTCTTTGCTGTGGTCATTCAGTTTTTTGTACAGATTGGAAAGATTCTCGATGTACTTTGTTTTTTCCACCGCTGAAGTATCCAGCGCAACCGCTTTCTCGAGATTCGTAGCCGCCGTTACTTCTTCACCCGGAAAACGCTGTAACAAATTACCCATGAATTCATAATCTTTCGCCACACGTTTGTCTTCGGGCTGCTTTTCAAAATAGGTCGTCATCAGTTCTCTTGCTTTCAGCGAATCTTTTTTAGCGTCGTAGCTGTAGGCAATCAGCTTATACAACCTCGGTTCCGCATTCGCTCCCTGGGCAGCAATCAGTTCCTGCGCTTTCGCGATAGCCTCATCATACTGACGGGAAACAAACATCAGGTCGGTGCGGATGTAATCGTGCTCAGGAGAGGGATCGCTGGCAGCAATGTATTTCTCCAGGTAATCCTTCGCTTTGTTTACATCTCTGAAATAATTGAAATAATATAATTCGTAAAGGGCGGGCTTGAAGTTGGGATCAATTTCCACCGCTTTTTCGAAATTCTCCACGTAAGCAGATTTGTTGTCCTGCGACAAATAAATCCTTCCTATCATGAAAGGTGCGCGGGCATATTTCCCATCTGCATTCAATGCGGCCATATAACCTTCAATGGCTGGACCACCTTGGGCAAGTTTGCGGTATGCATCACCTCTCACCATGTGCAATTCCGGATTTTTCTTTTCTTTTCCTTCTGCTTCGGTAAGTAACGCGAGCGCTTTATTCGTATCTCCATGTTTTGCATCCACATGTGCACGGGCGACTTTAATCATCATTTCGCCCTGGTCCTTTTTCTTCACGCTTCCAATCGCTTCATCAAAAAGTTTATTGGCATCTTCCTTTTTTCCATCCATCAGCAGGAGTTGCCCTTTCGCTATTTTCACGAGCGGATCACCGGCAATAGAGGCTGGGGCCGCATTCATTAAAGAATCGGCGCTTGCTTTTTTATCTTGAGCCAGATAAGTCTGTGTAAGTGTGTACCATGCGGAGCCGTTATTAGGATCGGCATTGATCGATTTTGCCAGGATGTCTTCCGCGCTTTTATAGCGTTCGTAATACAACATTTTCTTACCATCCTCAACAGATTGGGCCTGCAGGGCGGAGGCCGATATTATCCCTGCTGTCATTAATAGTGCTTTGTACCTCATAACTTTGATTTTAATAGTGCCGAAAAAATCATTGCCGTAAAACTAGCCGCCATCAATTAAATGCGAATTAATGCGGCATTAAAATAGGATTAAAACCTACTTCGCATAGTCAAGCAGTTCACTGAATGCGTATTGTGAGATCACTTTATCCGCTGAATAGTTCAACAGTTCATTTTTGGAGCAGAAGGCGACGCCAATTCCTGCTTTCTGCACCATACACAAATCGTTGGCGCTGTCGCCGATAGCGATGCAGTTGCTGAGCGGTATGCCATATTGCTTTGTGATATCCTGGAGCGCGTTGGTTTTGCAGATGGTGTGTTTGCAGATGCTTTCCGAATGCGAGAAAAAGAAAGAAGGCATTTTTACTTCCCCGGTGGCAATGCTGTTGGAGAATTCCAGTTCGTTGGATAGGGAGAAATCGGCTCCAATCTTGTTCTTTACATAACTCGTTACGAAATCATAACTATCGGAAATGATGCCTACGATATACCCCCGGCTCTTTAATTCCGTTACCGTTTCTTCGATATCGCCCACCATGGGTATTGACTCCGCCACTTTGAGCAGTTCGCCGAAATTCCTTCCTTTCAGCAACCGGGCGATCTGTTTGGTGAGGATCACCGGGTCGGTTTCCGTGGCCCTCAGCTTCCGGAGTTCCTGCACAAAACCGAGTTGCTCGGCAGCCGTGTCAATAAATCTTCCCCGCAGGATGGTATCGTCCATATCAAAGATGGCCATTTTTTTCAATCCTTTTACCTGCTCTTTGATGGCGTATTCCATCTGGTCTTTAATCACATTCATAGATTCAAGTTCTTCGAGTGTAACGGTTTCTTTTTTCTGCACCAGGGCTTTGGTGATGATGGCGCGGGCCACTTCCTTGCTCATGCGGCCCAGGGCGTGCCAGGGCTTGCTTTTATTGTCGAGGTAGCCGATATTCACTTCGGTGATGCGGGCCTTCATCAGGAACATATCGATCAGTATACCGATGTCTACGCCATAGTCCCCGAAGAAATTCACTTTTTCGAACATGGCCTTTCTTCCCGCGATCATTCCGCTGAGCGGTTGCGAGAACTGCGACAATTCAGGATAAAATATACTCAGCAGCGGTTTGGCCACCAGTTCAGTTACCCTGCCCGCGTTGCGGGAGAAGGTTGCTTTTACAAAATCATATTCATCAGAAAGAATTGGCTTTACCAGGTCACAAATCGTATTGGGCGGATAAGGATCAATATCTCCGTCGATGAATACCAGCACATCGTTTTTCGCGTACAGTATGCCATCTTTCATGGAAGTGCCTTTCCCCAGTTTGGTGCTGGTGATTACAGTAGCACCCGCTGCTTTGGCGCGGGCCACCGTTTCATCGATGGATTTATCGTCCACCACAATCACTTCCGTTACGTGTGGGTTGGACAAGCAGAACCGCACCACGTTGGAGATGGTGTCCTGCTCGTTCAATGCCGGGATGATTACACTTACCATAGGTTGTAGCTAGGGGGTTAAATGTTACACAGTGAAGGTTTCTTCCCCTTCAGTGTAACTGATGTTATAAAAATCTGTTCTGCGGTCCTTAATGGTTTGTACACTCCCGAAATACTGGTGGCGCTTCAGCAGGTTCATATCCAGGTCCTGGAAAATAAGAGTCTCCTCTCCCGCTTCTGCAATAGCCGCCACGCCATCCCGCTGAAATTCCACATCGGAAGGTGTGAGGATGGCCGACTGTGCATATTGTATATCCAGGTTGTCTACTTCCGGCAGGTTGCCCACACTTCCCGCCAGTACTACATACACCTGGTTCTCGATGGCGCGGGCCTGTGAGCAATAACGGACGCGGAGATAGGCCCTTCTCTCATCGGTGTTGAAAGGAACGAATAGAATGGAAGCGCCTTTCTTCACCGCAATACGCGCGAGTTCCGGAAATTCCACATCATAGCAGATAAGGATGGCGATTTTACCACAATCTGTATCCATCACTTCCACTTTATTGCCCGGCTTTACACCCCACCATTTTCTTTCGTGTGGCGTAATATGCATTTTATATTGCCGGGAAACGCTGCCATCCCTTCTGAACAGGTAAGAAATATTATAGAGTTCGTCGTTTTCAACGGTGAAGTGGGAGCCGCCTACAATGTTGATGTTGTATTTAATGGCCAGGTTGCGGAACATCTCCACATACTGGTCCGTGAATTCGGCCAGTTTTCTTACGGCAGTTCCCGGCCTGTCGTTCGGTAAAAAAGTAAGCAATTGCATGGTGAGCATTTCTGGGAACAGCACGAAATCGCAGCGGTAATCTGAAGCAGCGTCCACGAAGTATTCACAGTCGTGTGCAAAGTCTTCAAAGCTGTTGATCATCCGCATCCTGTATTGCACGGCGCATACCCTTACATAGTTTACTTCCTGGATTTTCAGATCGCCTTCGGGTTCATAATCGAGGTTCACCCATTCCAGGAATGTAGC
>CAMLPA010000439.1 GCA_946481605.1 uncultured Flavihumibacter sp.
TCGTTGATCATGAACTGGTAGTCGTAATCGAAGCCGAGCGAGTGTTTGATGGGAAATCCACCGCCGATATTGATAGAGTCCAGTTCGGGGCAAATCTTCTTCAACTGGCAATACAGGTTGATGATCTTGTTCAGTTCGCTCCAGTAGTAGATGTCATCTTTGATCCCTTTGTTCAGGAAGATGTGCAGCATTTTCAACTGGAACTTGTGTTCGTTTCCTTCGATCTCGTCTACATAAAATTCGAGGATATCTTTGGCACGGATGCCGAGTCTCGAAGTATAGAACGGGAATGAAGGCTCTTCTTCAGCGGCTACGCGGATCCCTATTTTAAAGGGTGTTTTCACTGAGCGCTTGTAAAGATTCAGCTCTTCCTTATTATCGAGAACAGGGACTACATTTTTGAATCCTGCGTTCAGCAGTTTAGCGATGCGGCTGGTGTAGGCGCGTTGCTTAAACCCGTTGCAGATGATGTAGGTTTCCTTGTTGATCTTTTTCTTTTCGTACAACTTATTGATGATCTCCAGGTCGTAAGCGTAAGAAGTTTCGAGGTGAATATTGTGTTTCAGCGCTTCTTCCACCACGAAGGAGAAATGGGAACTCTTCGTACAATAGCAATAGTTGTATTGTCCTTCGTATTTATGGCGTTTGAATGCGTTGGCGAACATGGACTTCGCCTTATTGATCTGCATACCGATTTTTGGCAGGTAAGTCACCTTCATAGGGGTGCCGTACTTGTCGATCAGGTATTTCACATCAACGCCATTAAAATGCAGGTATCCGTTTTTTACGTCAAATCCTTCCTGCGGAAAGTGGAAGGTTTGTTGCACCAGGCCGGTGTACGTATTGTTCATTTACTCCAGAGTGTATTGGTAATGAAGATTTGTTAGCGCCGTTTTTGGCGGCGATGCAAAAGTAGTTTTTTTTGAGGGGTGCGAACAAAAAAAACCGGGATGTTTTTCAACACCCCGGTTCTGTTATTTGGAGCTGGCTCCTTATTTAACGGAGTCAACCAGTTTTTTGAAGCTTTCCGGCTCGTTCATCGCGAGATCTGCCAGTACTTTACGGTCGATCGTGATGTTCTTTTCAGCCAGTTTGTTCATGAATACAGAGTAGGTAAGCCCTTGCTCCCTTACGGCGGCGTTGATACGCACGATCCACAGGGCGCGGTATTCGCGTTTCTTTAATTTGCGGCCAACATAACGGTAGGTAAGTCCTTTCTCGAGTACGTTTTTCGCAACGGTATATACGTTTTTACGTTTGCCGTAGAAGCCTTTGGCTTGCTTCAGCACTTTTTTCCTTCTTGCCTTAGATGCAACAGCGTTTACTGAACGTGGCATATTATAATGAGTTTAAAAAAGTTAATAATAAGAGGTAAAGGGGATTATTTCAGACGCAGGAGGCGCATTACGAAATCCATGTTGGCTGGCGCTACAACACCTTTTTTGTTAAGGGCACGCTTGCGTTTTTTGGATTTTTTGGTAAGAATGTGGCGCTTGAAAGACTTCTGAAAGGTGATCTGACCTGTACCAGTTACTTTGAACCTTTTTTTGGCACTCGAATTGGTTTTAACCTTTGGCATTTTGATCCGAATTTTGCTGTTACACCCTGCTGGTGGTTCTCACGGGAGAACACTTATGGAACCGTTTGGGCAATTTTAATGGGATGCGAAGGTAGTGAGAAATTTTGAATTTTGGATTTTGAATTTTGGATGAAGGACTAAATTATGGGCAAATGTAGTATTATACTATAATAATCAATCGATTAAGCATAGAATAATTCATGTATTCAAAAGAAAGAAGGGGCTTATATAGACCAATCAGGCAGGGAGTGAACATCGAAATCTTCCCACACTGCAAATCTCCTCCCCCTTCCCAAACGCACCAATCCATCATCCAAAATTCAAAATCCAAAATAAAAAAACAGGCACCCAACCAGGATACCTGTTCCAAAATCTATATTCGTCTGCTAAGCTTTCTTCTTGGCTTTTGGCGCGAAGATCACGAGCATTCTTTTACCTTCCATTTTGGGCATTCCTTCGAGTACACCGGTTTCACCAAGTCTTTCAGCGAATTTCAGGAGCAGGAGTTCTCCCCTTTCCTTAAACATGATGGCCCGTCCGCGGAATTGTACATAGGCTTTCACCTTGTTGCCTTCCTGGAGGAACTTCTCGGCATGTTTCGCTTTGAAATCGAAATCGTGGTCGTCGGTACCGGGCGTAAAGCGGATTTCCTTTACTTCGGAGGCCTTACTTTTGGCCTTCATTTCCTTTTCTTTCTTCCGCTTTTCGTATAAGAATTTATTATAATCGATGATACGGCAAACGGGAGGATCTGCGTTGGGAGAGATTTCCACCAGGTCCAACGCTTTTTCCTGCGCCATTTTCATGGCATCGAAAGTAGAGTAAACGCCTGGCTCAACATTGTCGCCCACCAGTCTTACCTGGGGTACGCGGATCATTTGGTTGGTACGGTGTTCCTGCTGTACCTGTCTTCTGAAATTAGGATTGAATCTTCCTCTGTTTGGTAATGCCATTTATGTTTTTTGATTAAGAATAGTGCCTGTGGCAAACAGGTATTAAAAAGTTTTATTAACAATTTCTTCGGTGATAAGTTTAACGAAATCTGCGGTAGGCATTGTTCCCACATCACCTTTTCCCTGGCGGCGCACCGCTACCTGACCTTCGTTCACTTCTTTTTCGCCCAGAATCAGCATGTAGGGAACCTTTTCAAGTTCCGTATCCCTGATTTTTTTCCCTATTTTCTCGTTCCGGTCGTCAATTTCCACACGAATATCAGCAATTTTCAATACATCCGAAACATTTTTGGCGTAATCGAGGAACTTATCGCTGATGGGCAGGATCTTAACCTGGGTAGGCGTGAGCCAAACCGGGAATTTACCGGCGCAATGCTCCGTAAGTACCGCGATGAACCTTTCGAGTGAACCGAACGGCGCGCGGTGGATCATCACGGGGCGGTGCTTCTGGTTGTCTTCTCCCACATAGGTGAGATCGAAACGTTCAGGCAGGTTATAATCTACCTGGATGGTACCCAGTTGCCATTTTCTGCCGATGGCATCCTTCACCATAAAGTCGAGCTTTGGACCATAAAACGCGGCTTCTCCGTATTCCACCACTGTTCTTAATCCTTTTTCAGCCGCGGCTTCAACGATGGCCTCTTCGGCCAGGTTCCAGTTTTCATCGGTACCGATGTATTTGGAACGGTCCTCCTTGTCGCGCAGGGAAACCTGGGCGGTGAAGTCGGTAAAGCTGAGTGAATTGAATACATACAATACGAGGTCGATCACCTTTTTGAATTCGTCCTTCACCTGGTCGGGGCGGCAGAACAGGTGCGCGTCATCCTGGGTAAATCCTCTTACACGGGTGAGTCCGTGAAGTTCTCCATGCTGTTCGTAGCGGTACACTGTTCCAAACTCTGCCAAACGGAGTGGCAAATCCTTATAAGAACGGGGTGACGCTTTGTATATCTCGCAATGGTGCGGACAGTTCATCGGTTTCAGGAAGAACTCCTCCCCTTCCTGCGGTGTTTTAATGGGCTGGAAGCTGTCTTTTCCGTATTTCTCGTAGTGGCCTGAAGTCACGTACAGGTTCTTGTGACCAATATGTGGGGTTACCACAGGCAGGTAGCCGGTTTCGATCTGGGCTTTCTGGAGAAACTGCTGCAACCTTTCGCGGAGCATAGCACC
>CAMLPA010000440.1 GCA_946481605.1 uncultured Flavihumibacter sp.
CAAAAAAGAATATTACAGGCCTATTTCTCCCTCAAACAACCCACCGTTTACGAAAATGCTGCCGTCGCCGATCCGAGGAAGGAAATTGTATCATTCTCCCTGAACACCTCGTACGACCAGGTTTGTGAATTCGGAACCGGCGCCAAACTGTTCTTCAACAGGCACCTTCACAAACAATGGGTAGACGATATGCCTGCTGCTGAAAAACGTGAAAACGATGTGTACCTGGATCACCCGTTCCAAAGGAACGATACCACGATCTTTCTACTGCCCAAAGGTTATTCGGTGGAATCGCTTCCGGCTAAAACATCTTTTTCCTTTCCACTCGGAAAATATACTTCTGAAATGAGTTACCAACCCGAAAAAGGAACGGTAACAAGTATTACATCCATGCACCTTGATTACCACATTATTCCCGCCGCGCAATATCCTGAAGCAAAAGTATTCTTCAACCAGGTAATGAAAGACCAGGGGCAGAAATGGATTCTTAAAAAAGACTAACCGCCTTATGAAAACGTTCATCACAACAATGTTGCTGGGTATACTCAGCCTCTGTTCAGTACAAACTTTTGCGCAATGGGAAGATGCTCCGCAACCGGGTCTCTTCTCCCACGAGGAACTCAGCATGACCGATTGCGCATTTGAAAAGAACGCTCCTGCCGTTATATTGCTCGACCGCGCCAGAAGTTATCCCGGTACCAACAATGAACTGGTAACCGATCGTGTGGTGCGCATCAAAATCCTGAACGACGCGGGCCTCGATTACGCAAATATCAAAATCCGCTATTACGCAGATTCGGATTTCGAATATATTTCCAACATTGATGGCGTGGTGCTAACCCCCGTTGAGGGCGGCGGCATGGATAAATTCACCTTAGATAAAAAGAACATCTACCGCAACAAGATCAATGCAAAGATCGGAGAAGTGACCTTCGCAATGCCCGGCGTAAAAAAAGGTTCGGTAATAGAGTACCGTTATATATCTACCATGAAACATTATGGCGGACTGGACGACTGGCGCTTTCAATCCTACCTCCCCACCCTGCGCAGCACTTACCACCTTACATTGGTCGGAAATTCAGAATTCGTTTACCAGGTACAGAAAGCCGAGGAAATGAACATTATTGTGAAACCTGAACCTGGTAAGGGCACGATCTATTTTGAAATGAACAATGTGGCCGGGTTAAAGAACGAACCCTATATGGATTCCCGGATGGATTTTATCCAGAAAGTCAGTTTCCAGCTTTCGGCTTACGCCAATTACATGGGGCGCTCAAAATATATGAACACCTGGGATGAGGTGTCACGTGAACTGCTGAACCATGCTTCTTTTGGTGCGCAGCTCAATAAAAACCTGGATGGCGCGAAAGCGATCATCACCGCAGCCACGCTGAACAGGACGAAAGAAGAACAGCTCTCCGCGCTATTCAACCATGTGCGGAACCACTTTCAATGGAACGGTTTCTACGGCATGTATGCTGGTGGAAACGGGGTTAAATCAGCCTGGAACAACAAAACCGGTAGTTGTGGTGATATTAACCTTTCACTGATCAACCTGCTCTCAGAAGCCGGTTTCGAGGTGAAACCTATCCTTGTAGCAGAGCGCGACTACAAAAAAGTAAACACCTCCTACCCATTCCTGGACCAGTTCAATAAAGTGGCCGCTTACGTTTCCTTAAACAACAAAACCTATTTGCTGGATGCAACAGATGGTGCCACGCCTTTTGGTATGCTGCCCGAAAGTTTATTGAATACCACGGCATTTGTGGTAGACCGCAAAAAAGGAACGCTGGTCACGCTGCAACAACCGGGAGAGGGTTACGTGAACATCTACAGCATTACTGCAAGCCTCCAGCCTGATATGGTAGCCAGTGGAAAAGGATATGTGGTAAGCAAAGGTTACAGCGCGCTCAACCGCATTGCTGCACGCGTGCCAGGGGAAGAAAACTTTATCCGGAAGGTATTGGTGAAAGCATATACCGCACTGAAAGTGGACTCTCTTTCGTTGGAAGAAAAAGTGAAGCCGGATACTGTTCAGCTTACACAACGCTTCCGGTTCGCCACACCATTGGAGCATTCCGGAGATTATTTCCTGCTGAATACAATGCCGCTCTCAGGGTTAGATAAAAACCCGTTTACCGACGAAAAACGCTTCTCGGATATCAACTTTGGCGCCACACAGGTCTTTAGTTTCAACTACCATCTCACGCTGAACGATGCCGTGGCCATAGAATCGCTCCCAAGAAGTTTAAGGTTGAAACTGCCCGGCAACGAACTTGAATTTACCCGACGCGTATTGCAGGAAGGGAATATCATCTCCATCAACTTCAGGTTCGAAATAAAACTTCCATATTACTCCTACCAGGATTATGATATGGTGAAAAGTTTTTACAAACAGATGTACGAATACCTGGACGAGCAGATTGTGTTGAAGAAGAAAGGTTAGCGTAAACGCGCATCTGAAGCATCATTCAGCAAGCCATAATTATCTTTCAGTGCAACACCTGATATTTTCCGTTCAAAAGCTTCCCCGATCAGGTAAAACAACTTTGCAGCCGAAAGTTTGGAAGATATGCCCTCCGATCGGATATTGGAGATGCAGTTCCGGGAATCATCTGTAAGTCCGGGTCGTGGCTCAAAAGTGAGGTAGGCGCCCATACTATCAGAAGCGCTTAATCCGGGCCGTTCCCCGATCAGTATTACAGACAACCTGGCTTTCTGGTGAAAAGCGATGTGATCGGCCAGCGCCACCCTCGCCTGCGTGGCCACACAAACCGGCGCCAGGGTTTTGCTCGCCGCTTTCAGCAGCGGAAGCAATTCATCCAGCAGAGGCAACGCATACAGATTAATGGCCCGGGCAGACAACCCATCGGCTATAACGATACATACATCGGAGGGAAAAGTTTGTTCCTGTAAGCTTGTAATGGAACGCGCATCCGGCTCGCGCCCAAGATCTGGCCGTTTCAGGTAAGTAACGCGGTCGGCGGCTTTGCTGGACACCTCTATAACAGAAAGTTTTCTTTCTTTCAAACCCTGGATGATATGGCTGGTATCCAATGGCGTGTGTACGGTATCTCTCGCATGCGCATGGGCGAGTTTGAACTGCAACATCGCATTGGTGGGTAAGCCGGAACCTGTTCGTCCCAGCGCGATGCGCGCCGCAGTAAACTGTTTCAGCGCTTCCCATTGGTCCCTGCCCGGTGTATTTTTCAGTTCCATATTGATGCGTTTCAGAAAAGGTATTGGAGCAGGCGTTGCAACATTTCTTTGTTTTCGGTATTGCCGTCTGAATACATAATGCCTCTTTCTTTCAGCCATTGTTCAAACTCCGGCGCTGGTTTCAATCCCAGTACTTCCCGCAGGTAAAGCGCATCGTGGAAAGAAGTAGACTGGTAATTCAACATGATATCATCTGAACCGGGAACGCCCATGATAAAGTTGCAGCCCGCCACACCGAGTAAGGTGAGCAGGTTGTCCATATCGTCCTGGTCGGCTTCCGCGTGGTTCGTGTAGCAGATGTCCATCCCCATCGGTAGCCCGAGCAACTTCCCGCAGAAATGATCTTCCAGTGCCGCGCGCGTAATTTGTTTGCCATCATACAAATATTCCGGTCCAATAAATCCCACTACGGAGTTCACCAGCAATGGATCGAAAGCGCGGGCCACGGCATAAGCGCGGGCCTCACAGGTTTGCT
>CAMLPA010000441.1 GCA_946481605.1 uncultured Flavihumibacter sp.
TGCCCGTTCAGGATGATTGCAGCAAATAACAGGTGAATGTACTACCCGATCCTAAGGTGGTTTCTGCAGTGATCCAACCGTGGTGCGCCTGCGCGATTTTTTCTGAAAGACTTAACCCGATACCTGTTCCTGCCGGACGTGGATCGTGGGGGTATTGAACGAACATATTGAAGACACGGGGAATTTCCTCGGGTGGAAGCCCCAGGCCATTATCGGAAACGGAGATGCGGGCGTATTGCTTGCCTTCTACCATTTCAACCGTAATTTTCAGGTCGATTACCGGTGGTGTGGATGGCCGGGAGAATTTCAATGCGTTGTCGATGAGGTGATGGAGCAACTGTTCCACCATTTCAGGAGAGGCGAATATTTCAGGTACCAGCTCCTGGCCGATGACCGCTTTCTTTTCATTGATCTTTTTCAGCAGTCCTTCAAGGACTTTTTCCACCAGCGGCGCCAGCGCAAAATATTTCTTCTCCTTTAACACATTGCCGGCCTCGGCCAGTTGCGTAAGGTCGTCGAGCAGGAGGTTCATCCGGGAAAGAGACGATTGCATTCTCCTGAAACTCGCTTTAGCGCCATCACTCAGTTTCCGTCCTTCCGATTTGATGACGAGTTCCAGACCGGTATAAATATTCCGGATCGGGTTTTTCAGTTCTGAAGTAGTGATGAGCGTGAATGCCGAAAGTTCCCGGGCTACTTTTTCGAGCTCGCCGCATTTGTCGTTGAGTTCATCGTTGAGTTGTTTCAACTTATGTTCTGCTTCTATCCGGTGCGCCACATCGTGCATAATCACCACGGCGCCTTCTACCAGTCCTTCCACGTTTTTCAGGGGAAGTGTATGGCATTCATACGCTTTTCTGCTGGTGATATCTCCCCCGGAGGATAGAAATGATGTTTCTCCGGACAGCGCTTTCCCGATGGCTTGGTGCAATTGCGCATCCTGTTCTATCAGCGGGAAAACCGCTTTTAAAGGAGCGCCAATCGCATCTTCCGCCGCTATGCCAGTGTCCTTTACAATACGCCGGTTCCAGGAAAGGACGCGCCACTGTTTGTCTATGGAAAATATCTTGTCAGATGTGGTATTAATAATGGTTTCATAAACTGAAGGCGCATGGATTGAATAAGGTTGCATATCAGTTGTTTAAGATTTACGAAATTAAATACTGATTAACTTTGACAAAATTTTTGTAATTCTTTTTTGATTGTAGTACTTTTAGTTTACTTGCGGATTTTCGAACCCCGTGCCGCAATGTTCATACATCATCATTCTTCCCTACCGTAATTCATGATTTGCATACTGCCGATCCTTAAGGATATGGAGTGTATTGCTGTTTTCATTTCCTGGAATTCTACCTCACTTCACGGTTATTCTTTCATCCATAAAACTATTCCTATGCAAAAATTGATGCTTCTTATCGACGACGACAAAGAGGAACAGGAAATATTAAAAGCAGCCGTTGAAAAGGCTGATCCTGATGTTTCTTTCGCCTGGGCGGGCAATGCTTACCGCGCCGGTCTGTTCCTGGAGCAGGTATTGCCCGATCTTATTTTTTTAGACTATAATATGCCAGGCATTAATGGCCTGGAATTACTATCTGCCATCCGTACCAAAGCGAAGATGAAACACGTGCCCGTTTTTCTTTACACTTCTGCGCTCACACCTGCTTTAAAGGAGCGTGCCAGGGAATTTGGTGCACAAGGTTGCGTGGAAAAGCAACCGGATACCAGGCGCCTGGTTCGCGAAGTAAAAGACGCGCTGAATGTTGTAGCCCGAACAAAATATCATTCCATTTATTAAAACCTTACCACCATGCGTGTACACATCATTGAAACGGACAGCCAGTTTTCAGGTGTTATGGCCCGCTTCCTTGAGAAAAATAATTACATCGTTACAAGAAGCGGCCTTTCAGCAATAAGTATAGAAAAGGATACAGACGCGCTTGTGTATGAACTGGATGCGCAGGCTGATCCTGCATTGCAGCACCTGGAAGTGTTGATCAATGCCCATCCTGAAATTCCCGTAATCGTTACCACCGATACTGACAATATTAAAATTGGTGTGGGGGTTATTAAGGCGGGCGCGGCAGATTGCCTCGTGAAACCATTCCTGCCCGACCAACTGAAACAGGCGCTGGAAACCGCCACCGCGCGGAAAAAAAAGCAGGTGGATGAACATGAAAAACAAATCATACAACATGAAGCCAGCCCGGTAGAAGATGCGCCGGAAGAAAATGTTTCTTCCCAGGATTTGCTCTGGACGCCAGGGATGGAAATTTTGCGCAAACAAACGGATATGGCCATTCGTAAAAATGCCATTGCTTTAATCGTGGGCGAAGAGGGGGTTGGAAAAGAACAGCTCGCAAAGTATGTACATGAACACAGCAGTCAACAAAATGGTCCTTTCATCGCAGCAGAAGGTACTGCTATAAACATGGGCAATTGTAACGAATTGATTTCTGCGGCAACCTCCGGAACTTTATTCATCGGTAAAACGGAAGAATTGCCATCAGAAATATGGCCTGAATTATTAAACCTTTCCCGCAACGGCACACGATTAATTCTTTCTTCAACACAAGACTTCGAAACCCTGGTGCAGCAGGGAAAGGTACCGGTAACACTTTTTGACGGCGTGGAATATACCAGTATGTACCTGGCGCCGTTGCGGAAGCGTGCTGCTGATATTCTTGCGCTGGCGCATCATTTTAGTACCGAAGCCTGTGCCGAACTGAAAAAGGAACGCATGTTCTTTTCGCCTGAGGCCGAACGTGCTTTCCTGGAATACGAATGGCCTGGCAATGTGCGGGAACTGAGAAATGTGGTGAACAGGATGGTGTTGTTGGGGAATGGGGGAGAAGCATGGCGCACGGCTTATTTTAATTTCAGGAATACTGGAGAGGGACAAATGGAGCCAGAAAAAGTTCCTGCCGCAAAAAATACAATCAATTTAAGAGAAGCTTCTGCCAAAGCGGAAATGGATTTTATTCTCCGAATGCTGGAGAAAGTAAAATTCAACAAAAGCGCCGCTGCGCGGCTTATGAACATCAGCAGGCGCACGTTGTACAATAAATTAAGGATGAGTTGAGACCATACTCAGGTGGTACGGTTTTTTTGGCCGGAGAAATATGACAACACAACAGGCTGAACTTTGGTGGCGAAGCGCCGTAATTTACCAGGTATACCCGCGGTCGTTCCAAGACAGCAATAACGATGGTGTGGGTGACCTCAATGGGATCCGTGAACGATTGAGCCACCTGGTGGCATTGGGGGTGGATGCACTCTGGATTTCACCGGTGTATCCATCACCCATGGCCGATTTCGGTTATGATATCAGTGATTACACCGGGATTCATCCGCTCTTCGGTACATTGGCCGAAATGGAATGGCTCATCCGGGAAGCGCATGCCTTGCACCTCAGGGTTATCCTGGACCTGGTGCCGAACCACAGTTCCGATCAGCATCCCTGGTTTCTCGAAGCGCGTTCTTCCCGTTCCAATCCGAAAAGAGACTGGTATATATGGGAAGATGCCCGTCCCGGTGGTGGCCCACCCAACAACTGGCTTAGTGTTTTCGGCGGCGGAGCATGGGAATGGGACGAACATACTGAACAATATTATTACCATGCTTTCCTGAAAGAACAGCCCGACCTCAACTGGCGGAACCCGGAAGTAAGAATGGCCATGTAC
>CAMLPA010000442.1 GCA_946481605.1 uncultured Flavihumibacter sp.
GAATAAAGGTATTTTGCTGTCAAATCCCCATTCCGATGACCAACCAGAAGTTATCTTTGACCATCATTCTTTTATTTGTCTCCCTGTTTTCATTCTCCAACACCATCACTATTTCAAGTTCGGCCAGCAGCGGCAGCGGCTGGAGTTATAGTTCAGGCGTAATCACAGCTACGGCAGATGTTACCATCAATAATGCAACCATCAACGGATACCTGGTTTCGGGAAACCTAACTATAGAAGCGGGAACAAACATTATTCTTTCCGGAGACATTAATCCTGCTTTGGGCGTGGGTGTTACCAGAACACTTTCGCTGAAATCCGGGAACAATATTGTTACAGAGGCTACTTATACCATCAGTTGTTCTTCGGGCAGTCTGAATATGGTATTCTGGTCCGACACCGACAATAGCAATGGTGGACACCTGCATTTCAAATCCACTTCCACCCTGAATTCCAAAGGCGGACACATCTGGATGGGCGGCGGAAGCGGCTCCACCACCTGGAACGGGTTAACAGTCGGGAATGGTTATGCGATAGGATCAAGTGTAGCAGCCATTCCGAATACAGAATTGCAAACCGGCGCAAACGCCGCCGGGTTTAGAAACGGAATATCCTGCTACAACAATACGATCCGGAGTGAAGGCGGACATATTGCCCTGTACGGACAAGGAGCGGCCCTCACCACTTCTTACGGGTACATGGGATTGTACATGGGCTTTAATGCGGTCATTTCTTCCGACGCAGGTAATATTAACATCAACGCACAAACATCCGGGGCTACTTCCGCCATCGCGAATGGCTGGTTTTATGGCATACTGATGATCCCCACCAACAACACCGCAAATGGGTACGGCACAACCAGTATTGAATCTACTTCCGGCACCATCACCATCAATGCGAGCGCTTCGCAAAACCACAATACCAACCATAACGCGGGAATCGCTTTGTTTACGCAGAACGCTACCGCTGTAGCGCGCATCATGAGCAACTCCGGGAATATTGATGTTACCGGCAGCACACTCAATACCACCAACCCTTCTTATGGCGGCATTTTTCTAACAGGAGGCGGCAGTGAACAGATCATTTCAAGAACCGGGAACATCACCTTGCGCGGTAATTCCACACAAACCACCGCCCCAGGAATCGCGATGAATACGGTTAGCCGTATAGGCTATGATGGCGTAAATGCTTATAGCGGCGATATCCGGATCATTTCAGACAAAATCAGTCTTTCTAATATCGGGGCCGCATTTCAATCCACCGGCGATCTTTTGATAGAACCAGCCACTTCAACACAAGCCATTTCTATCGCTACCACCGGCGGGCTCGAACTTCCGTCCCTTCTTTTCTCCAACAATTTCGCCAACGGATTTAATGATATTCATATCGGTACCAGCACAGGTTCCGGCAATATTACCATCGGCGGCATTACGTTCCGCGACAATATGAGTTTTGAAACGAACGGTTTTGTCATTCAAACCGGGGCAATAACTGCGAGCAGTGAAAAAATAACATTGCTGGGCGCAACAGGCAGCGCGGCCCTCACCAACAGCGCCAACAACATCCAAACGCTGGCCGCCAACACCGGCGCCATTCATGTAGTGAACAACGCAGCGCTCACGCTGGAAAACATACAAGCCACAGGCGGCATTCAGATTGAAACACTTACGGGTAACCTTACTATTACGGATGATATCAGTTCGGATAATACCGGCACCACTGCCATACGATTGTATGCTGATGCCAATAAAACAGCAGGAGACCCTTCAGGAGGAAACATCATTGTTTCCGGATCACCTGTTGTTACCACTGGCGCTGGAGGAAGGGCCTCTTTTTATACAGGAAGCGTAGCGGGAAGTACGGGCTTGCTTAGTCTGGTAGGCGGCACATCAAATGCAAGAGAAAACGTAGACGCGTTCACCGCAACCTTTACCCCGGCCCTGGGTACAGGCATGTATGCACTATACCGGGAAGCAGGCGCACTGCCCGTGCAACTTGTCAACTTCCGTACACAATGCGTGGAGGGAACAACGGTGCTGTATTGGAGCACCACATCTGAAACAGAAAACAGCGGGTTCTACGTGGAGAAAAGCACCGATCTGCCAAACTGGAAAACACTGGGTTTCGTTAAAGGAAAAGGCTCCGCAAACAGTTTAACTAACTATCAATATACTGATGCTTCCCCTACTTCATCAACGACATACTACCGGCTTAAACAAATCGACCACAGCGGAAAACAATCATTGAGCGATGTGCTCAATTCCAGGTGTAACGCTTCAGGTAATGCTATTCTTTCAAAAGTAGCTGTATACCCCAACCCGGTAAGCAGCAATTTACAGGTGAAAGGGCTACCCGCTGACCGTACCGTAAATTACATACTGCTTAATGCACAGGGCGTCCAGTTAAAAAACGGAACGTTCCTCAGCGAAACGCCCGTTATAAATATGGGAGGATTTACACCCGGTATATACCTGCTTAAAATAACAACGGGCGGTGCAGAACAACTGCTGCGCATTGTGAAACAATAAAACGCTACGACTGCTTCAAAATCCAGGCAGCAAGCATGTTCAGCATCTCTGTACTTACATGCTGCCCGGGTTTTGCATACTCATCGGGCAAACAGGTGGTACAGGTTTGCAGCAGGTGGTTCATGTTCGGAATCACTGCCGTGGTGAGTTGTTTGGCCGGAATATATTTCCGGAAGAAAGGTAGGTGTGTTTCAGCAGGCACCATAATATCGTTTGCACCATTTATAGCCAACACCGGCACTTTTACTTTGGGAAAATAATCAGCGGGATCCAACCCAATATGAAAACGGTACCATTTCCCGGCGGCATGGTAAGCGAAGCGGTCGGCAGGATAGTAAATTCTCTCCTGGAAAGAATCCGCGCGGTTTTTCATCATACTGTCGTCCTTTTGTTTCCAGGCGGCATGGGTGGCGATGATCTTTTTTATGAGCATACTATCGGCAGCATTACGGTAGGCATAAGCGGTATCGAAAACCTGGTCATTCAAAGTATTAAGCCTGTCTTTTTTAAGATCAGAAATACCTTTCGTGGTATTCACGATGGCGCTGTTCTGCGCTTTTAATGCAGCAAGGCCGGGCGCTGCCAGTCCTGCAAGACTTACCACAAAATCGACATCTTTGCTTTTTGCTGCGGCGATGCAAACAATGGCTCCGCCTTCGCTGTGTCCTGCAAGTCCTATTTTTCCTTTAATGTCTTTTCTTGATTTCAGGTATTGAACGGCGGCCAGCGCATCATCTGCGAAATCAGCAGTGGAGGAGGTATCGTAGCGGCCGGTGGTGGTGCCTGTTCCGCGGTCATCTGTGCGCAATACCGCGATGCCGCTGGCAACGAGGTGCTGCGCGATTGTTTTGAAGATGGGATGTCCGGCCATGGTACCGTTGCGGTCCTGCGGACCGGTTCCGGAGACGAGGATAACGGTGGGGAAAGTTTTTTTGCCTTTGGGTATGTCGAGTGTACCGCTTAATTGGATGGAATGGCGCACGTTATGGAAAGTCACTTCTTCCTGGGCCTGGGAGGAAAGGCCGAGGAATGCGCATAACAGTATTGGGAAGATGTATTTGGGCATGGTGTTGTTTTGAGCCTCACCCCGCCCCCTCTCCCGTGGGGAGAGGGGCAATGTTCAGGGTAAGCGATTTATTTGAGTACAA
>CAMLPA010000443.1 GCA_946481605.1 uncultured Flavihumibacter sp.
TTGTTTTCTGCGTTCAGTACAAGCCCCATGATTGTCGTCATCATTTCCATAGCCACCACCTGCATTTTTGCGGGCACCGTATCTTTTAAGGGCGTATTTTTTTGAGAAAGAAAAATGGTATTGTCGGCCACACTGTAGGTGAAAGGCTGGTCCCTGAGTACCTTATCCAGAAAAGTATTCAGTGGCATATTTTTTACGGAAACGGAAACCCTGCGTGCGTTTTCGAGGAATTCGCTTCTTCCCCAAACCGTGTAACCGGTTTGTTGCTCTATGGCGGAGAACACCGCTTTCATGGAGAGGTTTTTCCCCGACAGGGTAACGGTTTGAGAAACCGTTTTGGCGGAAATGTGCATGCAGCACACCAGCAGTAAAAAAGTTGTCAGTCTCATAATTCGTAACGTTTGGTCCGGGAGCCGGAATGCTCCTTTTCCCCGTTTCAACCGAACGTATTCCACTTTACGGTGTAGTGTACCCGGTGGAAAGTCCGTGCCTGAAAAGCGGTTGGCAAGATCACTCCGGCTACAGTTTGTCCCTCTTCTGCCAGGCGCCGGAAGCAACTCCCCGGACACCGTAGGGCATAGGTGGGCAATAGCAGTTTTTTGCATAAATTGCATTGGTTTGGTTATTAAAAGTGAATCAGTCTTGCATTTAATCGGCCGAACTATATGCCGGAAGTGGTCTCAAGCACTTCCGGTTTTTTATGGCCGGTATTCAGATTGGCATTGTTTCAGATTTTTAATTTCAGGGGCTTACAATCAGTTTTCCATCCTCCGTGAAACGGAATTTCAAACCAAATCCTTTCAGGGCGGTGAGCACCGTTGACAGGTTCACCTTACGGCTCATTTTACCGAAGAAGCGTACATCAGGCACGGCTCCTTCGTACACTACCTCTATGTTGTACCATCTTTCCAGTTGGCGCATGGTTTCTTTGAGGTCGGCTCCTTCAAAGTTGAAGCGTCCGTTTTTCCAGGCCATCACTTTTTCGATGTCCGGGGTGTTGTTGATGGTGGTCTTCCGTTCGCTGAGCTGCGCCTGTTGTCCGGGCTGCAACACGGCGGGCTCTCCCGTTTCCAGGTTGTTCACCCGCACGTGGCCCTCCAGCAAAGTGGTATTTGTACCCGGCTCATCGTGGTACGCGTTCACATTGAATTTCGTTCCCAGCACTTTTATTTCTGCGCCATCTCCGGCTTTTACAAAGAATGGTTTTCTTTTATCCGGTGCCACTTCAAAATACCCTTCACCTGTCAGCTCTACCCTGCGCTCATTCCCGGTGAAACTGGTGGAATATTTTAAGGAACTGGCGGCATTGAGCCACACTTTGGTGCCATCAGGCAGGGTAATGCTGAACTGACGGCCCTTCGGGGTTCTCATGATATTGTAGACAATGGAGCCTGTTGCGGTTTCAGAAGGATCGTAATCGAGTTGCCCGTCACGCAGCCTCACGGTGGAACCATGCTCGTTGGCTACAACGCCGTTCCCAAGGCTATCCAGCACTACTTCCGTACCATCGGCAAGGGTAAGCACGGCACCGGAAGATCCCGGTCCGATATCGGTTACCGCCATAACCGGCTGCTTCGCATTTTCACCGTGGCTACCGCGCTCCCACCAATAAATACCCATAGCCAATACGATCAGTGCAGCCGCTGCGTAACGCACCCAGTTTCTGCGGAAGAATGCAACAGGCCGCACCGGCGTCCACATTTCTCCGGACGCTTCTAAGGTGTCCTTTATTTTTTCCCAGCCTGCTTCTTTTTTCAGTTGATACCTTTCGCGGATGGCCTGCACCAGGAACACATCTGTGCCCAGATCACGGATCAGGGATGCATGCTCCGGCGAACGTGCGCCCCAGGCTTCCAGTTGCTGGTGCTCACGCGCACTGAGTTCCTGCGCCTGGATGCGTTTGTACAAGAGGTCAATAATGTCGCTGTGAATAAGGATATCTGCCATGGTGAACGGAACGCCTTTTAACGGCATCCGGGTTTATGACGACGGGTTTATCCTTTTGTGACAATTTTTAATAAAAAAATAAAATAAGGATAATACACCAGCGAGGAAGAGAGCTGGTTTTTGATGAGGACGGACTGTAACATGGCCACGGCCCGTTCCTTTTGTTTGCGGATCGTGGCTTGCGGAATATTCAGCAACAGACTGATCTCCGCATAACTCTTCCCTTCTATAAACAGGAGTTTGAGGATGGTTTTGTATTTATCAGGCAGGGCTTCCAGTTCACGCACCACCCGGTGCAGCACTTCTTCCCGCACCAATGCCGTTTCTTCCAACGATTCAAATTGTTCAGCCACTTCAAGGCCTTCCCGCTGAATCGATTGCCGTTTTTTTGCCCGCAGGTAATCGAAAGCCGCATTGCGGGTAGCCGTGTACAAATAAGTCTTTACATGATTGACCCCGGGTAGATCAGCCCGCTTTTTCCAAAGCCGGATGAACAACTCCTGCACCAGGTCTTCCGCTTCGGAAACATCCCCGGTATAAGTTGCGGCGAAAAAGCACAGCCGGGTATAATACAGGTCGTACACCCCCCTGAACGCATGGGCATCACCTTCGCCCATGCGGGAAAGCAGTTCTTCCTCACTATGTTCATTTCCTGAATGCATAAAAACTCACCGGTACGGGAATCAGTTGATTTGGTTTTAAACGCCTTAACGATTTGAAGGTAAGGATTTCTTCAAATACCCCATCTTTGCAAAAAATTTCTCTTGAACACCACATATTCCCGCTCCCGGTATTATTCCCTCATTCTCATCCTCGGAGCGCTTACGGCTTTAGGACCTTTTTCCATCGACATGTACCTTCCCGGTTTCCCGGCCATTGCCGCCGATCTGAAGACTACCGAGGCACAGGTTTCACTTACATTGTCCAGCTATTTTATCGGTATTACGGCGGGACAATTGTTGTATGGCCCGCTGATTGACCGGTTTGGACGGAAGAACCCGCTGTACATAGGGTTCTCCGCATATATACTTGCTTCCGCGGGTTGTATGTACAGCAACAGCATTGAAAGCCTGATCGCATTGCGGTTCATACAGGCGGTGGGCAGTTGCGCGGCTGGGGTGGTATCCATTGCGATGGTGCGCGATCTTTTCCCGATTGAGGAGAACGCGAAAATATTCTCCATGCTGATCCTAGTACTCGGCACTTCTCCGCTCATTGCGCCCACGGCGGGCGGTTATGTGACCAGCGCTTTCGGCTGGCACGCCGTGTTTTTCGTGCTCACACTGATGGGTGTTGCTTTGCTGGCAGGCTGTATTTTCGGATTACCGGAAAGCCGCAAACCAGATCCTTCGGTTTCCCTGAAACCCAAACCCATATTAATGGGTTTTGCAGGCGTGCTGCGCGAGCCGCGTTTCCTGGTGTATGTACTCACCGGCGCCATCGCTTTTGCCGCCCTGTTCGCTTATGTGGCCGGTTCCCCATACGTATTCATGACCATTTTTAAAGTAAGTGATAAAGTATATGGCTGGATATTCGCGTTCTTATCGATCGGCTTTATCGGGGCGAGCCAGCTGAACAGGCTGTTCCTGCTGCATTTTTCCAGCAAGCAGATTGTTACCGCAGCTATTGTGTGTCAAACCATTACGGGCACGCTATTCACTGTGGCAGCGCTTTCGGGCTGGCTGGGTCTTTACAGCACCATCGCGTTCCTGTTCGTATTGCTTT
>CAMLPA010000444.1 GCA_946481605.1 uncultured Flavihumibacter sp.
CCTGGCGCTGCATTGTATGGTGCGGCTGAAAGTGAGCGGATCATGGTTTCACCCGCATTGTAGTATGTTTTTGCTTTCTCCTTTCCGGTGTATTTGTAAAGCTCCATGAAAGCGGCAGCCATTACTGCTCCGGCAGAAGCATCGCGTAATGCTTTGGGAATATCAGGCGCGTTAAAATCCCAGTAAGGAATTTTATCGGCGGGCATGTTGGGATGGTTCAGGACAAAATCAGCGATGTGTTCCGCCTGTTCCAGGTATTTTTTATCTTTTGTAGCGCGGTACATTACAGTATATCCGTACAGTCCCCATGCCTGTCCGCGTGCCCAGGCCGATGCATCGGAATACCCCTGTGCGGTTTTCTTCTGTTTTACGGAACCATCGGTTGCATTGTAATTGATCACGTGGTAAGAACTGTAATCCGGGCGGAAGTGATTTTTCATAGTCGTATTCGCGTGTGTTACCGCGATGTTGTAGAAGGAAGAATCACCTGTTTCTTTGGTGGCCCAGAACAGCAATTCAAGGTTCATCATATTGTCGATGATCACCAGGAAATCGTTGTTGCGCGAATCCCAGGAGCGGATACAACCTACAGTAGGATTGAACCTGGACGCGAGAGACTTCGCACTGTTGATGAGAATTTGTTTGTGTTCAGGCGTAGGGTTTTTAAGGTACACGTTTCCGAAGCTGCAGAACATCATAAAACCGAGGTCGTGCGTGGTTTTATTGAACTGCTCTTTTTCGAGGGGCTTCAGGATACGCGTCAGCTCCTGCTCCAGAACCGGGTTCTTCGTTTGCTCATGAAGGTAGAACAGTGTGCCGGGATAAAAACCGCTGCACCACCAGCCTGATCCGCTGAACTCGTGTTTTCCTGTTTTGGGAAAAAAGGTTTTTGGGAACTTATCTTCCGGCAATTCTTTCATGAGCACCTGGTATTGGGCATCTCCGTCTTTAAATTCCTGTTCGATGGTTTGCAATAATGCGGGATCTTTTTTAAAAGATGCCTGTTTGGAAACGGCACATCCTGCAAGGGTGATTACTGTGATGCCTGCGGCCAGCAGGCGGCTGGTGAAAATTGTGTGTTGCATGCGTGTTGAATCTATAATCTGGTTAATTTCTTCGGGTTACATTCCAATACCTGTACTTCCTGTGGCGGTATGTTCGCTTTTCCTTCTCCATCTATCTGCACCACTTTCTGAAGGAACAGGTGTAACAGTTGTTCTTTCTTCCACAATTCCGTATCGAAAGAGGGCTCCCAGGCGCCTACCGGTTGCATGGAAAGATCGGTGATCCGCCATTTATTTTTTGCGGACTTTCCATACCAGGCCATGGATGGCTTCTCCGCTCTTTCGGCATCACGGAACAACAGGTATATCGTTTTATTTTTTTTCTTTCCGGTGATCAGCAACTGCGGACGGGAGATGGGAATACTTTTGGTGCCTACGCCGCTGAGGCTGAAAGCTGTGGTTCTGAAACCGGTATTGTTCATCTCCCATTTTTTGCCGGAGAAGTGAACGATGCGGTACTGCGGTATATTGGAATCCACGTCTCGCCAGTAAGTGGCGATATAGGGATTTCCGTTTCCATCCGCGTTCATGGAGGTCTGGTTGATGAGTTCGCTTTTCTGTGGGATGCGCCAGGCATATTCAGCGGAAGCGGCGTTGATGGGCAGCGTATATTGCGCACCGTTTGTTTTTTCCCAGGTATGGCCTCCATCGCGGGAGCGGGCGTAACACAGGTCGTGGTTGCTGGCTACATCTGCGGACTCGCGCCATACCCATGAAACATGAATGGTGCCTTTGGCATCTACAAAAGCCTGCCAGTAAGCATTGCGTTGGCCTTCTCCGTCAATCAGTTTTTGTTGGATGGTGGTCCATTTTTCAGTCTGGATATCGTAGGTGTTCATCACCAGGTTTCCCTGCCCCGACTGTCCTTCTCTGAAGAAAAACAGCAGGTTGCCATTGGCCATGCGGTAGAATTCAGGATAGGTTACTTTGTTCTCCGCGAAGCCGGTCATGGGCATTTCAGGTGTAAGTTCCAGTGATCCGGGCGCTGTTCCTTTAGCATAGTGCAATTTGTTGCCGTGGTGGTCCCAGGATACATGCAATGTTCCCTTTCCATCCACCATGATGCTGATGGAATTGTGCGCATCGGCAGCATTACCTTTATAGGGTGTGCGTTTCAGTTGCCATACAGTATCCTTTAAAGAACGTTTTCCCAGCACCATATAGCGGTCGGCATTGTAGTAGGCGATGTACTGCGTATCGTTGAGTGATACGATGGAGTTCTTGCGGAAAATCACGGCATTCACGGAGTTGTTGCCCCAGGCATCTGTGGCAACGGTGTGCACCCGTTGTTGGGCAGACGCCAGCAGCGGTAAGCTGAACAGGAAAATAAACGCAATTCTTCCGATCATGAAGGAGCCTGTTTAAGGTATGCAAAGGATACTGCGAATATACTTGTATTTGGGGGCCTTCCGCACCAGTATTTTAACGGTACCTGAAACAATATTGACCTGCGGATGCCTTAAAGTGCCGCCGCCTTCTCCCCTGTTCAGCAGGGAACAAAGGAGAAGGCGGCCGGCAATATTTCTTTCAGCAAATTACCAACCAGGGTTCTGCACCATGGCCGGCATCTTCCTGATTTCAGCATCGGGAATAGGCAGCAGGTGCATTTCCGGGCGGAAGTTGTGGCGGCGGATAGTGTTCACCACATTATAGGTAAACGTGTTGTTCGCTCCCTGCACAATATCGATGGCTTTGTTGAAACCATTGTTCACGTCCATCGCGATCTTCCAGCGGCGGATATCGTGCCAGCGGTGGTCCTCGAAAGCGAGTTCAATCCTTCTTTCATTCTGAATAAAAGCGCGCATTTCTTCTTTGGTCATGTTTGCTTTCATGCCGTATAAACCATCTGCGCCCGGTTCTATGCCGGCTCTTTCGCGGATGAGTTTCAGTTTATCATAAGCGAGCGCGGTTTGATCCGCTTCGTTGATGGCTTCCGCATAGTTAAGGAGAATTTCCGCATAGCGGATGAGTGGCCATCCCCTTTCCGTATTCAGACTACTGTTGGCGGAAATGTTTTCATCACACATTTTCCTTACATAATAGCCGGTTGTGGTAGGACCTGTACCGTTCGTGGTGTATCCATCTGTTGCCGCGTTACGGTAAGTGTTCACCACTCTTTTGGCAGAAGCACTGTTCAGGAAATATTCCGCTCCATTGTGAATGATGGTGTAATAGAATCGGGGGTCACGGTCAGTATATGGACTTGCCGGGTTGTACCCGGAAGCCGGATCGGAAATCGGCAACCCATTTTTCATCGGAAACGCCTCTGCCAGCTGGTGTGTGGGCTGGGAGTTTTTGGCTCCGCCACGGGAAGGGGGATTGTAAAAACCCTCCATATCGCGGTTGGCGGCACGGTGGAACGCGAAGATGTATTCGCTGTTCACTCTTTTCAGGAACACATTGTAAAAACCATTTCCCGGGCGCGTGGTATTGTCCACATTCAGGCTGTAATAATTGGTATTGATCACGGCCTGCGCGGCATCTGCAGCACGTTGCCAATGGTCGCGGCTGTAAGTTGGATAGCTTACCACCGCAGCAAGGTTTGCATCAGTTGCGGTAGAACCACCATTGAAGAGTGGACTGGCGGCGTACAACAGCA
>CAMLPA010000445.1 GCA_946481605.1 uncultured Flavihumibacter sp.
TTTATCCCGGAGCAGCATCTCGCCAACCATGCTTACGGGATGAAGTTGCTGAAGCACCCGGCTTTCATGCCTATCCGGAGCGGCCTGCATGAAGATGGGAAAAAACTGGTTTCCGCAGCCTACGATATGCAGATGCATGGGGTGCAAACGCCGGTACTCATCGACATCAAACACATGTCGTTGAAATCAAGACTTGATTTTTACGAATACCGGAACAGCAACGGCTATGCCGATATTCCCATCATTGCCACACACATGGGGGTAACCGGTTATTCGATAGCGGAATGGACCGCGGCATTGGAAGAACACGGACTTGTTAAACAGGACGGTTTACAGGGCGTAAGTGTTGTTACGGAAAGAAAGCCCGCGGGTGAATGGGGCAAACTACTCAACAAGGAATTTACGTTCAACCCCTGGAGCATCAACCTGATGGACGAGGATATCATCGAAATACTGCGCTCCGGAGGATTGATCGGCATGTCGCTGGATGTACGGATACTCGGTTTTGAACCCATGATCAAACTGAAAAAGGCGGAAGCCGAAGAGTTGTTTTCCGTGGCGGAATTCCGTCATTTTTTTCCGCACCTGCCGTTACCGCCTTCGGCGGCGGAGCCTGAACCACTTACAGAGTCTGAACTCATTCCCACCAAAAAAGAAAGACACCCGATCTGCCTTTGCCTGAACATCATTCATATTCTTTCCGTGGCGGCCTGGAACAAAGACATTATTGGCAACAACATGAAAGATGCCTGGGACCATATCTGCATCGGCAGTGATTTCGACGGGCTCATCGATCCGGTGAAAATTTGCCGCGACGCTTCCCAGATGCCCGCGCTGGAACAAAACATCTTCCGCTGGCTCCCGGTCGCGGAAACGGCATACAGGAAAGTAAACGAAGGCCCGTTGGTGCTGCCGCGCATCAATAAGGATACCCTTGACCTCGCCGCTTTGCGGCAGTGTGTACAAAAGATCATGTTCGGTAACGGGAAGCGGTTGGTGGAAAACTGGCTGCTTGGAAAACTACGGTAATGCACAGGCCCAACCTGTCAAAAAGCAAACGCTCCATCTATTTTATCGTGGCGCTCACTGCGTTGCTGGGCGCTTTTTTCCTGCTGCTTTATTTTAATATCCTGCCTTCCAACCGGGAAAGGGTGAACAGGGATGTGTTCAGTATCCTCCGTTCCAGTACCGCTAATATTTCGGCTGAAACGGAGAACTATCTTTACCTCTGTAATGAATATACGCTGCGCGCTATTGATACACAGCGTGCCCGGAAAATGTCTGTGAACGAAATTCCAGCCATCATCAACGGATGGTTAAAAAAGAACAAACTCAACCATGCCGTGGAGCTGGTTTCGGCGCCAGTAAAAGCACAGCCCGACTGGCAACCGGCTCCGGGCGATACCTTCCGGCTCACTACAGTGCAGTACAACAGTTTTTATTTTGAAAAGCAATGGGCGGAAGAAGTTCGTTTCCGTTACCGACTTGCGTTGGATAGTTTTATGCTGCGCATGGAGATGGACCAGCAACAGGAATTCCTGGACCAGTACCTGCTGGTGGCCGATGCGGATGTGGTCTTTAAAAGTGCCGGTGTTTCCATTGCAAAAGATTTCGTGCTCGATTCTTTTCTGAAAAAAGAAAACAGGTTCACATCCGGCACCACCGTGCTATCAATGGATGAATCGCCTGTCCGTATTTTTTATTACCCTTTCCAACTGGGCGGGAAGAACATGTTTCTCTGTGGCGTGGTGAAAGAAGCGGATTATAAAGCCGAATTGTACCGCCTGCCGGATGGTTTCATTTACATCATGGTCACTTTGCTGGTATTGCTCATCATTACACAGCCCATTCTGAAACTCCCGTTAATGAGCATGCACGAGCCGGTGCGCTTTTCAGGCTTCGTCTTGTTCGTTGGCGCTTTGTTCACCGGGGTTTCAGCCATTACCTTACTTACGGTGCATATCCTGATGTTAACGGGTAGCAGTGTACGCTCGGAAACCAACCTTCGGGAGCTTTCGGCACAAATGAAACGTGGCTTCAATTATGAGGTGTGGCGCACATTAAAAGTGATGGATGCATTGGATTTGAATGTGGGCGCAAGTTTCGCGGAAGTTAACCCCGATTCCGGGATGATCCTTCAGAAAGAAAAGGAGTTGAAAAAGTTGCTGGACGCCATGGATAAAAGAGAGACCGCAACCGAAACCGACCGTGTTTTCTGGATCAGCAAAGAAGGATTGCAGGAAATGAAAGTGGAAAAAGGCATGGAAGGTGTGGGCAACCTGAATGTGAGCGACAGGGCCTATTTCAGGGATGTGGTGGAAGGGCGGATGAATAGGCTCGGCTTTTACAATCCAAAGTTATTTGCGATGGAAGCGTTGCGCAACCGGGTGAACGGCGCTTTCCGGATGGTGATCAGTAAAAATAGTCTTTGGCAGGGCAGGGTGATGGCCATTTCCACCTGTATGGGCACCTGGTGCGATCCCTTGCTTCCGCTCGGCTATGGATTCACGTTAGTGGATGCAAATGGGGTGGTGCAGGTGCATGAAAAAGAAAGCAAAAATTTAAAGGAGAATCTCTTCAGCAGACTTCCCGATCCGGGTATGTTGAAAGAAGTAATTAGAGGCCGGAAAACCGTGTTCAGGTCAGATGTGCATCTTTACGGCCGGAAAGTGGATATGCTGATGACGCCGCTGGATGGGTATCCATATTTCCTGGTTACTTATTACAAGAAAGATTTTATGCTGCCGGTGGTGCTGAAGATACTGGTGTTTACCATTGCGCATGTCGCCATCATTTACCTGGTGTATATACTGGGCTGGTTGCTGTACTTCGGGAAAAGAATGGGAACGCACCCCAGGTTGTTTGCGCCGATACACCTGGTGGGCTGGGCGATTCCCGCGGAAAAGTTGTGGTCGTTTTACCTGAAAGGATCGGTGTTTTTACTGGTTTCTTTGGTGGGTATTATCACGGCGATGGTGTGTGCGCCAAAACTGGAACACGGCAACGCGTTGGTGTTCACACTGATCATGGTATCGCCGTTCCAGGTGATTTCAGGGCTGGCGCTGCTCTACGCCTGGGAACGTAAGATGCGGAATGTGGGCCGCTGGATGCGTTGGTCCTTTTTCTCCGGGCATACATTGCTCACCATGAACCTCCTGTTGCAAGCCGGTATTTTTATCCTGAACTGTGTGGTGTTCGGTGGCATGGTATATGAGTGGATGCTCGTTTTCTGTTTGCAACTCTTTCAATGGATGGTAATTGTTTTTCCACTGAAAGTATTGCCGGGAAAATTGCTGTTTCAACTGCTCCGGAAGCAACCGGAAAAGCCACCCGTAAAACAAAAGGGTTACCGCCTGTTCTATTTCGCTTACCTTTTCCTGCTGGTATTGATGGTGGGTGCCCTTCCCCCTTCTTTACTCACATGGATGAGCCACAATATTGAGATTGAACAACAGATCAGGAAGCAGGAACTGAACCTGGCCGAAAGGGTGGGGGAAAGACTGAGCCGGGATACGGGATACCGTGCTTTTCTGCCGGTTGGAACATTGCCGGATTCGATAGCACCATTAGAAGAGCCAACTGTGGCGCGTGCTTCCGCCCGGCGCATCACGGAATCTTATGGATATTTTTCACCCACGCCTTTCCGCATCCGTTTTTTCACCG
>CAMLPA010000446.1 GCA_946481605.1 uncultured Flavihumibacter sp.
CAGGATACACTCAGTTTTTCTTCCTCCACAATAATGCCCTCTTCCGTTAATGGGTGAAACACCAGGTCATAAGGCAATACGGTGTCGGCAACTTTAAGCTGGAGTTGGATAATGTCCATCAGTCCGGGAGGCGCGTGGAGGTGCAATGGCTGTTCGCGGCTCAGCAACCCCATGCTGGTGAGTAAGCCGATCAATCCGAAATAATGATCGCCATGGAGGTGGGAGATGAATATCCTTGAGATGCGGCTGTGCCTGATTTTGTAGCGCGCCATCTGCATCTGGGTGCCTTCCCCGCAATCTACCATAAACTGCTGATCGCCAAGGGTTACCACCTGGGCAGTAGGGTGCCTGTCGAATGCGGGCAATGCAGAGTTATTTCCCAGGATGGTTACGCCGAACATGAAGTTGATTTAATTAGCTAGACAAATTTAAACGCCTGATGCTGCATTTTATTCTGGATCCTCCCGCATTAATTCCCGTTCTATTTCTTCCATCTGGACCATATCCCAGGCCTCGCTCTCGGTAGGTACAATGTTAAGGGCGTCGTAAAGTTCGGCGTTCTCCAACGCATTCTTTACCGTTTCGGCCATTTCACAAACCACAAAAGACGACTCATTGGCATAGAAAGCACTTTGTACACGGGCCAATATGTCGGCAACGCCCGGTTCCGATGTTGCAACATTTTTTAAAGACAGGACTACGTTCCTGACTTCATTTTCCAGCAACGCAACTATTTCAGGCTCCATCGCTTCTGTCAAAGAGGCAGA
Source organism: uncultured Flavihumibacter sp. (assembly GCA_946481605.1). The sequence goes on from CAMLPA010000446.1 coordinate 768, forward strand.
TAAATCCGGGCCTTCCGGAATAATCACATTGAATTTCTCTTTGGCTTCAAGTTTGAACAGCATATACAGCAATATTTTAGGTGCAGATGCCGCAGCAATGCAGCACAACAGAATCCAAAAATATTTGTTATTATTGTAACACACCGTAATTCAACGAAAATGGACAACAATTTTTCATCCCAGGTTAAGGAGATTATTTCGTTCAGCAGGGAAGAAGCGTTGCGTTTGGGGAATGATTTTATCGGTACGGAACATCTTTTATTAGGATTGATAAGAGAAGGTGAAAATACCGCCATCAAAATACTCAAGAACTTCAACGTAGACCTGTATGAACTCAGGAAGGAAGTAGAAATGGCCGTAAAAGATAAAACGGGAAAAAATATCGCCAACATCAACAGTCTGCCGCTCACCAAGCAGGCCGAGAAGGTGATCCGTGTTACGGTGCTGGAAGCCAAAGCGCTGAAAAGCGCCACGGTGGAAACGGAACACCTCATGCTTTCTATTCTGAAAAACAAAGAGAACATCGCCACACAGATTCTGAACCAGTTCGATGTGGACTACGATCTGTTCCGGAACGAACTCGGTGTAGTGCGCTCCAACGAGCCCCGCTCTGAATATGCCGATGAGAACGAAGATGATTTCGACGAAGAAAAAAAATATGCACAACAAAGAGCAAAACAATCCGGCAGTGCCAAAAGCAAAACCCCGGTTCTGGACAATTTTGGCCGCGATATTACCCGGATGGCCGAAATGGGGTCCCTCGATCCCATCGTTGGAAGGGAAGAAGAAATAGAAAGGGTTTCACAAATTCTTTCCAGGAGAAAAAAGAACAACCCCATCCTGATTGGTGAGCCCGGCGTGGGTAAAACCGCCATCGTGGAAGGCCTGGCGCTGCGTATCGTGCAAAGGAAAGTTTCCCGTGTACTTTTCGATAAAAGAGTGATATCCCTTGATCTTGCCGCGCTGGTGGCAGGAACGAAGTACCGTGGTCAGTTCGAAGAGCGCATGAAAGCGATCATGAACGAACTGGAAAAGAACCGCGACGTGATCCTGTTCATCGATGAAATACATACCATCGTTGGCGCAGGTGGCGCAAGTGGCTCTCTCGATGCGTCCAATATTTTCAAACCAGCACTCGCAAGGGGCGAACTGCAATGCATTGGCGCCTCTACGCTGGATGAATACCGCATGTACATTGAGAAAGATGGCGCACTCGACCGCCGTTTCCAGAAAGTAATGGTTGATCCGCCATCAATCGATGAAACCATCCAGATTCTCAACAATATCAAATCCAAATACGAAGACTACCACAACGTTAGTTATTCCGACGACGCGATTGATGCCTGCGTGAAACTGAGTGATCGTTACATGACCGATCGTCTGCTTCCCGATAAGGCCATCGACGTAATGGATGAAGTGGGCGCACGCGTACACCTGAAAAACATCAACGTTCCGCAAAATATCCTCGAACTGGAAAAACAGATCGAAGACATCAAGCAGGAAAAGAATAAAGTGGTGAAAAGCCAGCGTTTTGAAGAAGCAGCAGCTTTGCGCGATACGGAGAAACGTCTGGGAGAAGAACTGGAAAAGGCCAAGCACCAGTGGGAGGAAGAAAGCAAACACAAACGCTATCCCATTGATGAGGAAGCCATCGCCGAAGTGGTGAGCATGATGACCGGCATCCCCGTGAAACGTATGGTGGAAGCCGAAAGTGAGAAGCTCCGCAAAATGGGGCAGGACCTCAAAGGCATGGTGGTTGGCCAGGACGAAGCCATTTCCAAAGTGGTGAAAGCCATTCAAAGGAACAGGGTGGGCCTGAAAGATCCCAAGAAACCCATCGGCACCTTTATATTCCTCGGCCCTACAGGGGTTGGTAAAACCGAGTTGGCCCGCGCGCTCGCAAGGCACATGTTCGATTCCGAAGACTCTCTCATCCGCATAGATATGAGTGAATACATGGAGAAGTTCACGGTGAGCCGTTTGATCGGAGCACCTCCGGGATATGTGGGCTATGAAGAAGGTGGTCAGCTCACGGAGAAAGTACGCCGTAAACCGTACTCCGTGATCCTGCTGGATGAAATCGAAAAGGCGCACCCGGATATCTACAATATTCTGCTCCAGGTACTGGACGATGGCCAGCTTACAGACGGCCTCGGAAGGAAAGTGGATTTCAAGAATACACTCATCATCATGACTTCCAATATTGGCGTGCGCCAGTTGAAGGAGTTCGGAGATGGGGTTGGATTCGCCACCGCTTCACGCATTCAGAACCAGGAAGAAAACAACAAGGCCGTTATAGAAAAAGCACTGAAGAGAACTTTCTCTCCCGAGTTCCTCAACAGGATCGATGACATCATGATCTTCAACCAGCTCAACAAGGAGCACATCTTTGAAATCATCGATATCCTGATGAAAGGCGTGTTGAAACGCCTGCAGAACCTGGGCTTCTCACTGGAGATTACACCTGAAGCGAAAGACTTTATCGCAGAGAAGGGCTACGACCAGCAATTTGGTGCGCGTCCGCTGCACAGGTCGCTGCAGAAGCACCTTGAAGATCCGCTCGCGGAAGAGATTCTGAACATGAAGATCAAGCAGGGAGATGTATTGATCGCAGATCTGAATAAGGAAGAAGGGAAGATTTTCTTTACACTGAAAGAGCAATCTTCCAGTAAGAAATCTGAGCCTTCCGAAGCATAAATGTTTCTTGTTAAGTGTAGGCGGCCATGGCAGGAGTTTCCGGTCATGGCCGTCTTTTTTTAACCTCTTTTACCAAGTTCTATCACCTGGCAATCTTTCATTTCCTTCGCGTCAATGGTTAAACGCACGATGGTGCGTACTTTTTGCCAGCCCTGCTTTCCGGCCGCTCCCGGATTTACGTGCAGG
>CAMLPA010000447.1 GCA_946481605.1 uncultured Flavihumibacter sp.
CGGAACTCGTAGGTGAAGAAGCCGAACAGCTCCGGACTTTCAGCATGTAGTCCGGGCGGGAGTGGCAGCAGGTAATGAATATCATCATCGTCAGCGGCTTTTTCCATGGGTTGCATGGCGCTGAGTCCGGCCATATCATCTGTTTGGCCTGGTGTAATGGCGCGGATGTATTCGGGATCGATGGGCAACGGTGGCTCTTCCGGTACTTCAGTGATGATGCCGCCCTGGTTGTTGCTGATGAGTTGATCGGGCGCATACGCCAATACACGGCAGAACAGGGTATCGTGCGGATCCTTCACCGGTTCTTTCAGTTCCACCCAAAGGTATTTCTGGCGCGGCTCGGTGGCGCTGTATTTTTCGTTGGCGCGATAGGGCGAGAAAGCGATGCCTACGCTGGCGATCTCCGGCACCTGCGCCGGTGCAATGGTGGTGGGCAGGCGCAATGCTTCCGAAAGATGTTCCTGGGGAGAAGCGTGCAATGGCCGGAAACGGGGTGTGAGCGTATATTGAACCTCAATTTCATCGGGATAACGAAGGCCGCCTCCGGTACGTTGCAGGGAGGATTTCGGTTCAATCGCGTCGATGAACACCAGCAAAGTATGTTCCCTGTTGATATCCCCGAATTCATCGGTTTGAAGGCTTTCAAACGAAGCCGATCTTTTCATTTCTATATCACCCAGCACTGTGAGGTTTTCTGCTTCTCCATCCGCATCGCGGGCGAATTTTTTCCGGCGGCCAACGGTGAAGGACACGTCCTCCAGGCCGTTCCAGGTCCAGTCGCGGTTGAGACGGTGCACCACACAGCCGAGCCAGTGGTTGCAAAGATCGCCTTTGGAAGAGAAAGTGATACTTCCGTGATCGGGAGAGAGGTGGTGCCTGATTCTCGGGCTGCACCCGAATACCACACGTTGTCCTTTTTTGCCCATCAGGGTGAGTCCGTTGGTGCGCAGGCCCAGTTTCTGCGCGAAGCGCTGTACAATATCGGGCATGCCACCATCCACCTCGCGGAGCAGGAAGAAGCTGGAAAACTTACCCGTATTGAGGTAGGGCGGATCGGGCTGGAGATAGATGCCTTGCAATTCGGGTACATTGGGCTGGGGCAACAACAGGTCTCCTTCGTTTGTTGATGCCTGGTGGAACCAGAATTGTACTGTTTTTCCAAAACGGGTATCACGTTCCGGATCACCTGGATGGATGAACCCGAAATAGTTGCCGTCGCCTTCACAAACGCCTCTAACGGTAACGCGTATCCTCCTGGCGGTGGGCAGCGGAATATCGGTCATGGCATCGATGGCCGCTTTATCGAGATCGGGCCGGTTGAACGGATCATCCGGATTTCCCGCGAGGAGCACCGGTACATCGTGGAACACCACGGGCAATTCAAGTTGGTCTTCGAAGCCTTCGGGGAAGTTTCGGGTGGTGGTGTACAGGGTGATGTAGTTTTCCTGTCCCGATTCGCTGAGGAGATTGTCCAGTTTCAGCGTTTCGATTTCCACTTTTATTTCCACTTTGGTTACATCGGGATCGGCTATGCCAGGCACTTTGCTTTCGTCGGCGGTTTGTGTGGAGGCGATCAGCAGGTCAACGGGGTTGAGTCCTGCGGCCTGGTATTTACCGGTGAACAATACCGCGGGGTAATTGAGCAGTGGTCGGCGGATGCGGAGCACAGGGTTTGGTATGGAAGGAGCATCTTCTTCCATACCGGTTTTGTTGAAGTAAGAAGAAAGTGCGGTGCGGAGTGGCTCCGGTTGTTCGATCCGGCACAGATCGGGTTCGAGGAATCTTTTGAAATGGTGCTTGGCGGAAGGGGCGGGCGCATTGTTGAATACATCTTCTCCTATAGAAGGGCCGCCGCCGCTGATGTCCATCATTCTTACCCGGAAGCGGTAACGGTTGCCGTAACGTAGTTCGATACCCGAAGGGATTTCCGTGTAAGGCGTTGCCTCGTTCACGCTTTTAGGAACCTGCTCTTTCAGCGATTTCATTGCTTCGGCGTGGCGGTTGATGCGCACGGCGTCCACATCTTTTAATACCAGGCTTTTGCCGATCCAGTTGGTGAAATACATGGGCAGCCAGTAGGGTGCGCTGGTATTGTTGTCGAGTTGGGAAGGAAACACCTGGTAGGGCAGTTCGATGGGTTGATTGGCATCGTTGCCAACGGGCGCTCCGCCTACAGCAAGTGGCTGGTTGCTTTGCACCAGGTTAAGGCTTCCCCATCCGGCGCCTTCTTCATCTCCGGCTACATCTATCCGGTAGCCGTAAACACCCATGGGCACATCGAGGCGTTTTCCGGGATCGAGGGGGTTGGCGCTGAGCTGGCGGAGGTACCATATCATAATCTGTTCATCGTCCCAGGCGAGGCGGATGCCGGTATCGGACTGTGGTGCGGGGCCGTCCTGTATTTCGCTGAGGATGTTGTTGCAGACCTGCTGGCCGGCATGGACGATCTTCGCGAACCCGTCGTTGTATTCGTTCAGTTCGGCGAAGATCTTGTCCCATTCCGCTTTCGGCGGTTCGGGGTCAACCAGGGCGCCATCCATGCGGTGCAGCACGGGGAAGAGTAAAGGAGCAAAAACAGGGCGTGCCTCACCTGCGGTGAGCGCGGGGATCCTGGCTGCGTATCGTTTGATGAAAGGGCCCTGCGGGTCGTTCAGTAACTGGTCTTGTATCTGAAGGTATTCGTCGTTGATGATGTTCACGTAAACGAAGCCGCCTTTGGAGAGTAAACCCGGTTGCTGACTGAGATCCACCGAAACAGAATAGATCATGCCGCAGGCGCGGGCCAGCATGGGCTGACGTAGGATGTGGGCGAACACTTGTCCCCAGCTCAGGTCATCGTTGTTTTTCCAGGTGGGATCTTTGGGTGTATCTTTTTTTAACGCGCAATGGTAGCTGTCGTCCAGCTTTGCATTTGGATGACGTGGGGAAGTGAAGTTGAAAGCGTTCCTGTAGGTTTCCGGCAGGTATTTTTGCACGCTCTGGTTTTCCGGCAGCGGTGTATCAGGTGCCTTGTCTGTTTTGTCTGCGGAGCTGCCGTCCATATTTATTTTGGCGCCCAGTTCAGTGGCGATGCCTTGCAACAGTTGGAACTTGTTGGTGGCTTCGGTAACGGTCACCGGTATTTTAACGGGCACCTGTCCGGCGGCGGTGGCGTTGCCGATGGGCCATTCGTCGAGACCATTGGAAACGGCAATTTCAAACTGCGGCACCAGGTTGGCGAACGCGGTAGCCGTGGGATGTGCTGCCAGCCCCGTATTGTACGGAACAAATGGGTCCTGGTTACGCGGGATCAGTACGATGTTGAGGGAGAGTATGTTCCCGTCGAATCCCTGGGGGAACACCATTGTTGAATATCTTCTTTTCGCTTCCATGCGATCTGTTTTTAAGTGTATGATTGAAGGGTATGGTGGATACTGCTTTTGAAAACGGTTACTGCTGCCATTGGCACAGGCGATGAAGTGCTTGCGATCCGCCGGTAGTCGGACGAAGCGCAACGAAGCTGCCATGCAATACAAAAGCCGGTATCACGCAAAAATTTGTTCATTACTATGCTATTTGCCTGTCTTCCCCCCATGTTTTGGAGAAACTGATGTCGATGATGAGGAAGATGCTGATGTCGATGGCGAAAGTGACCTGTGCCGAACAATC
>CAMLPA010000448.1 GCA_946481605.1 uncultured Flavihumibacter sp.
AAATGGGTTTGGGCCGTGATTGCATAGCAATCATGGTTTATAAGATGTGAAGAACCATCCAACTCCTCAGTGCCTCTCGTTTGCGGGGAACACATTTGTGCATCTCCGCGAGCTAACCTCCATCCAAAAAACTAATCCGCTTGCAAACAAATCAAGGCTTTGCGTCGTTGCGCCGTTGCGTGAAAAAGACTCTCCCGAAGTGAGTGTTCTTGCCAACTACTCATCACTTTGCGTCTTAGCTTCTTAGCGCTGCGCAGTGCGAAGCACAAAGCAGTTGCGTGAAAATATCATCTGAAGGAAATCAGGAAGGAACACATTTTGGGTGTGTGGGGGGGCGAGGTGGGATTGCTTCGTTCCTCGCAATGGCGTTCACTAATTGTTATTCCTCGCACTGAAAGTGATGTTCATCGTCGCACTTCCGGATGGAATGGATACCGGTACCGTCAACTGATAAATAGTCGGAATATTCGGAATGCCTGAAAGCTTGTAAGGGTCCGTTCCCCCAAATGCACCACAATCCGGACTCACCACGCTGCCCACCGTCAACCCCGCACCAATAGCCGGCGCGCCTGCTTTCAAGGCAAACCTTCCATCGAAGCTGCCGGTGACGGTATAAACATCTCCCATGTTCACACTCACCTGGTTGTTGGCTGCGGTAACGGGTAAGGTTTGGTTCACCTGGAAGAAATTGTTTTTGATGGTACAATTGGTGAGGGAGTTCTGACTGAAAGTGCCCACAATATTATTCACGAAATAGGTATTCACCAGTGTGAAGGAATTAGATGCATTGGCGATACTGTTATTTCTTACAATATTGTCTGTGCCTGTAAGGTTCGGTAAATTGATGTGTGCGTTGGAGTTGAAGATGCTGTTCTCGCATACAAAGCCGGTGATGGTGGCACTCACGCTGGAACTGATGGCCGCACCGTTCAGGTAACATTTCCGTACCGTTGTATTGGTGTTGGTGCCGTTTTCAAAATAAAGTCCACCGCCGAAAAGACATCTTTCAAAAGTAATGTTGCTGGCCCCGTTCATATACACTGAACCGGCGATGGTAACGCCTAAGAATTTACTGCCATTCGCGGCGCTACCCAGCCGGAAGAAAGCCATACGGGTATCGTAGGTATGCAATTGTAGTCCGGGATTACCGGGATAAGTGCCGTTGGAAGGATCCAGTAAATAACCGGCGGCAATTACTGTAAGTCTTTTCGTTACAGTGATACTTCCGGTGGCATATTCAAAAATGCTTGGTTCCAGATAGATCGTATCGCCATCCTGAACACCGGATGCGTTCACTGCGGCGTTGAAAGTGGTGAAATCGGCGTTCACGCCCGCGTTATTGTTGATGCGCCAACTCCTGGCTTCTGCCGTGAGGAACCCGGAAAACAGGAGTGCGCCGAAGAGGAAAGATCGTTTCATGGTTGTTTGATTTAATGCGGTAAAAGTACCTTCGCCCATAGCCCGTTCCTATCCCCCAAAAACAGGATTTCTGTTCTTTTTAAATCATGGAAAAAGGGGAGACGCAAATGGTTCGGAAAACACTTTATTTGTGGTGCATCCTTTTTTGTTTAAATTTCTGTATGCGAAAAATTCTGCTGAGCATTGTTGGTTATCTGCTGCATTCCTGTTTGCTGGGGCAGAATGCCGTTACCGATAGTATGTTGAAGGTGTTGCCAAAGTTGAAAGAGGATACATCGAAAGTGATTCACCTCATCCGTTTGGGAGAAACTTATGAAGGTACTGCCCCTGCTGAAGGAAGGAAATACCTGGTGATGGCCCGGGAACTGAGTAAGAAACTGAGCTACGATCATGGAATTTATCTTTTCAATACCTATTATGCCAATACTTTCCTCATCCAGGGCAATTTCGATTCGGCATTGCATTACCAGAACGCGGCATTGAAGGTGTCGGAAAAAATGAAGGATTCACTTAACATCGGAATATCTCTATTTAATATCGGTGTCAGCTATCGTGATAACGGGCAATTTGAAAAAGCGATTGAATATTGTTTGAAAGGCAGGCCCATTGTGGAACGGAAGGCCAATCCTTATTTATTGTTGCAGTTGGACGATGCCTTGCAGATACTGTATTACCGCCGTGCGCAATACGATAAGGCGGTTGAATACGGTAAAAAAGCGCTGGCCGCAGCGAAGAAGAACGGGTTCAGGACCATGCAGGCCACAGCGCTCATCAACCTGAGCATGAACTATGTTTCGCTGAAACGTTTAGATGACGCAACGAACGCTTTGAAGGAAGCTTTGCAGATTGGTATGGAAGAAAAAGATATCAGGATTCAGTCAACAGTTTACCAGAACCTGGGTGGCATCGCCCTGGAGAAAAAAGATTATCCCAGGGTGAGAACTTACCTGGAAAAAAGCTGGCCCCTGTTTAAGGCTGTGGGTATGAAAGAAAGTGAAACCGGTGTGATCCGGGGATTGGGCATCGTTGAACTTCAGACCGGCAACTTTACGGAAGCAAAAAAGTACGCGCAGATGGCGCTCGATTCCAGCAGAAAATACAATTTCAGGTACGAGGCCCTTTCTTCACTCAGACTGCTTACGCATATCGCTTACGCGGAAAGAAACCTGGAGCAGGGCATGGATTACGGCGATGAAATGATCGTTGAACTTGAAAAGATGGTACAGGAGGTGCTTTCTCAACAGTCTTCTGACCTGGAGAAAAAGTACGAGACGGAAAAGAAAGAGGGCAGGATCGTACAACTGGAAGCTGAAAAGCAGATTCAGTTACTCCGTATGCGGCAGAAGAATACACTCAATTATATATTACTGGGCAGCGCCCTGGCGCTACTGCTGATTCTTGTATTGCTGTACCGCAACTACCGGCACAAGCAGGCCCTTCAGCAAAAACGCATCAACGAACTGCAAACCGAAAAGCAACTTGCGGCTACGGAAGCCGTATTAAAAGGGGAAGAAAAAGAAAGAACCCGCCTGGCAAAAGACCTTCACGATGGCCTGGGAGGTATGTTGTCCGGCATAAAATATTCATTCAATACCATGAAAGGAAACCTTGTAATGACACCTGAAAATATGCGGGCATTCGAACGGGGCATTGACATGCTAGACAGTTCTATCAACGAAATGCGCCGCGTGGCCCATAACCTGATGCCGGAAGCCTTGGTGAAGTTCGGCCTGGATGCTGCGTTGAAAGATTTTTGTGCAGACATCAACCAGTCCGGGAGCACCGCGCTGCAGTACCAGTCTATTGGTTTGGAAAACGCTGAAGTGGATTCCAATACAGCCATTACCGTTTACCGCATTGTGCAGGAACTGGTAGGGAACGTACTGAAACACGCTGCTGCAACAAAAGCATTGGTGCAGGTAGTGCGCAACAACGAAGGTATTTCCGTTACGGTGGAAGACGATGGCAAGGGCTTTGATATTTCCATCATCCGCGCTGCGCGCGGCATCGGCTGGAGCAACATCACGAGCCGCGTGGATTACCTGAAAGGAAAGCTGGACGTGCAATCTGAACCCGGCAAAGGCACCTCGGTATTAATTGAAATTCCCGTTGCATGACAACGAAAGTATTTATAGTGGACGATCATTATATGGTGATAGAAGGCATCCGCACTTTGTTGCAGCACGAGCCTGCTATTGAACTTGTTGGCCATGCCACTTCTCCGGGATC
>CAMLPA010000449.1 GCA_946481605.1 uncultured Flavihumibacter sp.
CTCTGGAACAGTTACGAACCCGGCAATCCTTCCTTCGACACACGGTATTTCCTGATCGCACTTCGTCCCAACCCGACCCATACTGACGGGGATTTCTACCAGACCAAAGGACTATGGGCCATGGGAAATTTCAGCAGGTTTATCCGTCCGGGTATGCAGCGCGTACAAACCAACCGTAACGATGGAAAGGACGAATTCGCAGCCGCGCAACACGTAATGACTTCTGCCTATGTATCAGAAAAACAGGTGGTGGCGGTATTTATAAATTATACCGATACCGTTCAACCGGTGCAACTGAGCATTTCGGGGAAAATGAGCGTAAAGCGCATGATGAAGTACGTTACCTCTAAAGATGATGACCTGAAGGCATATCCCGTTGAAAATAGCAAGTCTCCAATAGCATTGCCTGCACGTTCCATAACCACGGTGGTAATGGAAAGATGATCCCTTAAACTTTCAGCGAAGCACGGAACGCCCTGGCCGCATAATACGACTGTACACCGTTGTGGTAAAGAAACACGGTATCGTAGCGCCGGTCGCAAAAAAGGGCGCCTCCTAGTTTCCTGATGCTGGCCGGCGTTTGTACCCAACTGGATGTTTTCAGGTCGAACTTTCCTAGCGTTTGCAGGAACCGGTATTCTTCCTCAGAAAGTAATGCAACGCCCATTTCATTCGCCATCCCGATGGCGCTTCCCTGGGGTTTGTTTTCTTTCCGGGCCTCGAGCGCTTCATCGTCAAAACACAAACTTCTCCGTTCCTTGGGAGACTCTGCGGAGCAATCAAAAAAGAGAAATGATCCTGCAGACTTATCATACCCTACCACATCAGGTTCCCCTCCTGTTATTTCCATCTGGTGAAGCGACCACGCTTTTTCAGACTGCGTTTTGATCCGCGCTTCCACGTTCGCCCATTCCAGCCCTTTGTGGCGGTTCACGTTTTTTTCGAAGCGGGATTGGAGGGTGGAAAGGAGTTGTTGGAGATCGGTGTTGGAAAGTTTGTTTTTTGCTGGCATGGTGTCGTTTGATTTGGAGATGGCTGCAGTGCAAAATAACTTTTTCATGGCAAACGCCCTGTGTAATAGGCATAAAAAAAACCGCCTTTTTGAGGCGGCCTTCTGTGAACCGGATTGGATTCGAACCAATGACCTACTGCTTAGAAGGCAGTTGCTCTATCCAGCTGAGCTACCGGTCCGTTTTTGGAGCGGCAAATATATCGAATTTTCCCGTTCCGCAAAATGGTAGTTTAGGTTTTACTTTTTTCTGCGGAAACCAACGCCGTTTTCATCACTTCAAATACCCGTTCCCGGAACGCTTTCACGCTCTCTCCCGAGGTCGGACTCATGGGCGGAAGAAAGTGCATTTCCAGCGGATGGGGCCAGAGGAAGAATATTTTTCCTGCGGGCATCACGCCTCTTGTATGGAAAAGCAAAGCGGGCATTACCGGCTTCCCGGTTTCCAGCGCAAGGCGGAAAGCCCCGTCTTTAAAAGGTTTTAATGGTTCGCTGGTTTTGTTACGTGTTCCCTCAGGGTAAATACATACATGCAGGCCCATTTCCAGTACTGCTTTCATTTGCTGGTAGCCATCTCTGCGGCTCTGTTCACTTTTCCGATCCACCAATACGCTGCCCAACTGGTAAATGATGCCGAACAGGGGCACTTTGGCGAATTCTTTTTTAGCGATGGTCTTGTTTGCGCCAGGTATCCCCGGTGAAGTGACGGGCACATCCATCAGAGAATTGTGGTTACAAACGACGATATAATTTTTTCCTTTTTCAAAATTCGACGCACCCCGCACAGTCAACGGGCAACCGATCATGGGAAGATAGATGCCCATCCATAAACGTGAAGCGCTGATGAAGGCTGCGGTTCTTTTAGGTTCGGGTAAAAACCACCTGCAATACAGAAACCAGGGAAAGAAAAGCAGCATGGTGGCAATAAACCACAACATGCCCCATAAGGCGAAGAACCTGCCTGCAATAGATTTGAACATGCCTAAAATTAAGAATTGTGGCGCATATCAGAAGCCGGTGTAGAAATAACGGGTACGGTTCACTTTCAGGTCGCGGAGCAGGCCCGACTTGGGTTGGAGCGTGATGTTGAAGAAACGGTACAAACCCACGGGCGTAATGTTGATGGACATCTGCCAGCAGTGCATTTCACGTGTGATGAACATGGTGAAAGACTGAATTTTGCCCGTTTTGAAATCGAAGAACGTATTCGCGCCCATTTTCCATTTCTCGGTGAGGTTAAAATCGCCCCCCAGGTTCAGGTTTGAATTCACGACCGTTTCGAAGCCGGAATAATCCCGTTTCGGAATACGCTGAAAACTCAGGGAGAACGAGGTATTGATGGACCAGGGTATATTAAAATCCGCGAATTCCCCGGGGTTTCGCCGGGCAAAGTCGAGCTGCGCCTGCTGTTCTTCAGCAGTCAACGGGCCAAGTTCATCTTCCAGTTCTTCTTTCTCTTTTTGTTTTTTATCGTCTTTGGGCTTACTGCTGAAAGAAGTACTCATGGCGATGCTTCCGCCCGTGATCCTGCCCAATGCGCCGGGAGAGAATTTACGCCCTTCCCACATGTATTCCTTTAACCGGTAACCCTGGGCATCTACTTTGTAAGGACTCAGGTTCCCATTGGCCGTGATGTTCAGTTTTTCAAACAGTGTACTCCGGATGTACAGACTGATATCAGATAATTTAAAAGAGTCGGCCATGAAGTTGTAAGAACCGTTGAAGCCGAAACCGTCGATCAGGCGCACTTTTTTAATGGCCGCATCACCGGTATCTTTTTTGGAACGGATCTTCATCTCCAGGTTGTTGTCTACGCCGAAACTCATACCCCCGAAAGTACCTTCACCAAAACCGCCGAAAATACTACCGTCGAAACGGGAGAACCGTTGCGCCCTTCCTGAGGTGTCCACCTGGGATGTATAATAATTGTCTTTTTGGAAATCGGGGCGATAGTTCAGGCCAACAGAAGGGCGTATTACGTGTCGCAGGGCCACGAGCCGGGAGTTCTTAAAGTTCTTTGTGCCGAAGATCGCAGTATTGAAGCCAAGGCCGAAGGCCATCTGCCGGGCGGAATAGAATCCTTTGTTGATGATAGTATCCACCTTTCCGTCTACCGGGTTCCATTGGCGGATAAATTCCTGGGCATACCATCTTTCATCGAAACTCACGGATGGCGCGATCTGTAAAGGACCCAGCGGCGGCAGCGATAAAGTAATCGGCACATTGTGAGAGGCTCCCCACTGGAACGTGTCAATCAGTTGGCGGAAACTGAACGCGGAATCGTAGAACGACACCATGCTGCGGAAGTTGGTGTTCAGCCCCACCCCGAGTTTTTCATACCATTTCGCCTGGCCCACCATTTCTTCGCGCTGGAACGGGTAAAGGGTATTTACCGTAAACCCGATATCCGGCAGGTTCAATTGTACCAATCTGGTAACTGCGTTCTGGTTGTGGTTGGCACTTGCCGTAAGGTTGGCTACGCCTTCCCAGGTTTTGCTGTAGGCGATGGATGAGTTGAGGTTGTTGTTGAAGTTGGCTGTAGGGTTATTGGGAATATACTGGTTGAATTTCGTGGAACCGGCGTTCACGCTGGCGGAAAATGTTTGTCCGGGCCTCGCCTTTCCGTCCACACTGTGGT
>CAMLPA010000450.1 GCA_946481605.1 uncultured Flavihumibacter sp.
GCGTTGTTGACCACCAGACCGGGAACCAGTCCGTCCAGTCTTTGGAGGATATTCGTGCTGCTGGACCTGTTGGCCACGGTAGCAATATCCACTTTCGCCACCGAACCGGCGTTGCGTTCCCGCGCGATGCTCTGGTAACCGGTGGAAATCACCTGGGCCGCTTCCATGATTTGTTCGGAAGGATCCATTACAATGGTGAGCATCTGCCCATCTCCTACTTTCACTTGTTTTTCATTGAAGCCGACAAAGCTGATGATGAGTACATCACCCCTTTCCGCCTCCAGTTGAAACATACCCTTGTCATCGCTCAATGCCATTACCTGCCGGCCTTTCACACGAATAGTGGCGCCGGGCAATGGGAACTTATTCTGGTCGGTAATCATACCTGAAATCTTTATCCGGGGAGCGGCTTCTTCTTTCACGGAAGGTTCAGGCGTTTTGCGCATCACCACCACGTTTCCCTGCTTTATTTCGAAAGAGAGTTGGGCAGGTTTCAGGATGGTGGAAAGAAACTCCGCCAGTGGCATCTGGCGTGCCTCAATAGTGACGGATCCCGCCTGACGAATGTGTTCATCATTGTAGAAAAAGGTAACACCAGTTTGCTTTTCGATGAGCTTAAACACGTTCCGCAAAGGCACTTTGTTTAAAGTTGCCGTAACGGGTTGGGCTACACCTGCGGCCTGCACCTGAATAAAAAAAGCGGTTAATAAAACAATTGTTAGTTTCATCGCTAACAGCGTTTTGGTTAGTAGCCCGCGGCGGATACAGCCACACCAGGCCAATCCGGTCCGCAATGGCCGGTTAGAAGCAATAAATTCCATAACTTAGTCGGGTTTGGTTGAATAATGAAGCAGTTGTCCGAATGAAAATTGTTTTATTGGACCACCAAACTTCAGCCGGAGATGTTCGTAGCATCTTCGGTTTTTTTTAGCGGTCCGCCAGTTCTTTTAGCTTACCATATTTCGCGTTTTTTAGTTTTAGTGTTTAGGGGTATATAATTAATTTCCGTTTGTTTTCCAGCTTGCACCGCAGGCCAACGTTTTCGAGAAAACGCAGCACATCGGGAAATGAAAGGTTTCTTTTGATGGCCCCGCCCAACTTCACATCCGGTACGGATTGCGGATACACTACTTCAATATCATACCATCTTGCCAATTGACGCAGGGCTTCTTCCAGCGAGAGATCATCAAAATCAAACAGGCCATCTTTCCATGCCATCACCGCCGCGGTGTTCACACCTGATAGCACCTCAACCGCGTTGCCTCCAGTCGTAATGGCTTGTTGTCCCGGTGAAAGTCTTGCCTGTTCCCCATCTTTCATTCCACGCTTCATTACTTTCACACTGCCCTCCAGGAGCGTTGTCCGGATATTTTTTTCATCCGCATAAGCATTCACATTAAACCGTGTACCCAATACTTCCACCGTGGTGCGGCCATCCACATCCACGCGGAATGGTTTCTTTTTATTCCGGGCCACTTCCAGGTAAACTTCTCCTTTCACCGCAATTTCTCTTGCCGGACCATTAAAATGTGTGGGGAAAGTGATGGAACTCTCCGCGTTCAGCCATGCCTTGGTGCCATCGGGCAGGGTGATGGAATATTGTCCTCCGCGCGGGGTGGACATCGTATTGTAGGTGACCGCCGTGTGATCGGAATTGCCGTACACTACCTGTCCATCTTTTTTTATAATCTCGCTGCCGTTTTCAACGGCCAGTTGTCCATTCTCTGTATCATCCAATGCGATGGTTCGCCCATCGGCCAATACCAGTACAGCCTTTTGCCCGCCCGGCTTAATTTCATGTTTACCGGAATCATTCGCGGCAATGGAAGGAGGAATACTATCGTTACCGTTGTTGCGGAAAAAATAAGTACCTAGTCCCACAAACAATATAACGGCAGCGGCATACCTGAACCATCCTTTCTTGTACATCGGCACAGGCGCATTTTCCCATTCATGTACTTCCACCTGTTGAAATATCTGCCTCGTGGCCGCCGCATAATCATACCCCTGCCCCGTTCTTTCAGCAATAGCATCGGGTGGTGTACCGGGCAATTCATCCCATAGCCCCACCACTTCGTCATGAATCTGGTCTTCGTGTGAAGCTGCCGCCACTGCTTCAAAAAACAACTTCAACTCCGAAGGAGTGATCGTATTGTCGAGGTACTTCCGAAGCAGCTCTTGTATAGGTTGTGTTTGCCGGGTCATAAGGTTGTATGTTTATTAAGGACGATTTTTACAACCCTACAGGCCCATCGCAATTAAAAAATTATGAAATTTCTTTTCAGCAGGAAAAGAACAGCCACAGCAACGACTTGTTGCCCGACTTTTTAGCAAGGTGTTCCCTGATTTCATGCAAGGCAGCCAACATACTGTTTTTCACAGTTTTAGGAGATATATTGAGGTGCTTCGCGATCTGATCGTAGGTCATATTGTGTTCCCTGCTCAGCGTATAAATCAGTTTTCTCCTTGGCGGAAGCTGATTGATAATTTCCCGGAGCAATTGCAGGCTTTCTTCATCAAGTGTACTTTGGTCATCATTATCATGAAGCCTTTGGATGTGCGCCGCATAAGCTTTGTGCAACTTGTCGTGCCTTGCGGCCACGCGGAAAAAGTCGATGGCTTTATTGTGCGCGATTTTGCGGAGAAAAGCGCCTGGTTCGTTAATTTGTGTCAGCAGTTCGCGGCCCGCCCAGAGTTTCAGGAAGATATCCATAGTGATCTCCTCCGCTATTTCCGGAGATTTGGTAATGAGGAGCAGGTATTGGTGAAGTTTGTCTCTGTAACGACTGAAAAAGAGCTCGAACGCCCGTTCGTCGCCCTCAGCAATCTGTAACAATAATTCGTAATCACTTTGCATCTGATTCCCATTCAACATTCGTGGTACCTGAGTTTTAGCAGGAAGTTTGCTGAAACGCTTAAAGATAAGCACAGGTATATAATGGGCTTAAAAATCTGCTTTTTTCATCAATGACCGAAAAAATTTAAACGATTGCCGCTATTACTTTTCTGAAGCGGTGTATTGGTAAGCGCATTCATCAATATCAATTATTCCCGCATCGGCATCATCATTGTAATTGAATAATGCTATCCTGTCGCCTCTGTACGCACCCCAAACCAGTTGCCAGGGCTGGCCGATGGGCGTGAAGTTTTTCCCGTCTGAGCTATAACTGAAAGTATTGATGCCATCCAATCCCCAGGTTGACCGCAGCCAGATGATATTCTCTTTCAACGCTGGCCCAGGGGCGGCAACACCATCCACCACATAATTTAATGTTTTTCCTTCAGCGTTGCACGATACCTGTACAGCCGCGTATTTGGGATATCCGAAATGCGCCAGTCCCGCTTTCTGGCCTTCGGCCATCCGGCTGATGTCCATTTTCACCACCACTTCACTGCGTTCGGTGCGGTAAGCGCGTTGGGTGAGGGTGTTGCCCGCTTTGAAGAAATCATTTGCTGCAAGGGGTTTGAAGGCGTGCAGCCTGAGCCATCCTTTTCTTTCCGTTAACGACCATTTTCCGGAACGGGGCTGGTAGTTCCATTCCCATTGGGGAGAAAGCGTTTTGCGCCCAAAATCATCATCCGTTTGGGGAATACGCTTCTTCTGCCCCTTCACCGGCATTTTGCCACTCCAAACCATGCGCCC
>CAMLPA010000451.1 GCA_946481605.1 uncultured Flavihumibacter sp.
ACAAGTGTATCGGATAACGAGGGTGTTTATGTGGTACCGGCTTTCGCCGGACTGGGTGCACCACACTGGAACCAGGATGCCCGGGGTTGCATCTTTGGCGCTACCAGGGGTACTACTTCCGCACACCTGGCAAGGGCCGCGCTGGAAAGCATCGCTTACCAGACCAGAGATGTATTGAAAGCAATGGAAGCCGATTCAGGCATAGACATCAAAGCTTTGCGGGTGGATGGCGGTGCTACGGCCAACAACCTCCTCATGCAGTTCCAGTGTGATGTACTCGGCGTTGAAGTGGTGCGGCCCAAGGTAGTGGAAACCACTGCGCTGGGCGCGGCCTTTCTGGCCGGACTGGCTACCGGTTTCTGGGATTCCGTGGAGACCATCCGGAAACTATGGGAAGAAGAAGCGCATTTTCAACCGCAGATGCCGGAAGAAAAGGTGAACAAATACGTCTCGGGCTGGAACCGGGCTGTAAAAGCCGCTATCGCCTGGGCTGATAACCATGAATCAAATGCCTGAACCCACTAAATGAATTGAGATGAACGTTACCTATTCTTATATCCACGAATTTTTAGGCTCGGCTATCCTGCTGCTGCTGGGCAGCGGCGTGGTGGCGAATGTGTTGCTCCGTGAATCGAAGGGGCGCGAAGGCGGCTGGATCGTGATCGCGTTTGGCTGGGCGATGGCCGTGTTCGCGGGGGTATTTATTGCGGCCCCGCACAGTGGGGCGCACCTGAACCCGGCGGTAACCATCGCATTGGCGGCCATGGGCAAATTTCCATGGGAACTGGTGCCCGGTTATATCCTTGCCCAGGTGGCAGGCTGCGCCACCGGGTCCGCGCTCGGATGGCTCACCTACAAAAAGCATTTCGATATCCCCGGCGACGGCGGCCTCAAAATGGCTGCATTCTGCACCAGTCCTGCCATCCGGCACTACGGGTACAACCTGGTGTCGGAGGTGATTGGCACCTTTGTACTGGTCCTCGGCGTATTGTTTATTGTTGGGCCCGATACCAAACTCGGTGCCCTGGAAGCCCTGCCCGTGGCGCTACTGGTGCTGGCCATCGGTTTGTCGCTGGGCGGCCCCACCGGGTATGCCATCAACCCGGCACGGGACCTCGGCCCGCGGATCATGTACAGTTTGCTGCCGATAAGGGATAAGCAGCCTGCCGACTGGTCGTATGCCTGGGTGCCCGTGTTGGGACCGGTGATTGGCGCCCTGCTGGCCGTAGGCATTTTTAAGTGTTTGTAGTTTTTTCCGGACGGCTTCAGTTTCTGCCGATTTTTTTCAACCTTCGCAGCGTTAATTTGTAAATAGGAACGCCTGCCCGCTTTTCAATAAGGAAAAGCAATAAAGGCAATAAAATAAGAAGGATGAAGGAAATAGTTCTGGTAAACGAAAAGGACGAACAGACCGGCACAATGGAAAAAATGGAGGCACACCGCCAGGCGCTGTTGCACAGGGCATTCAGTGTATTCATTTTCAACAACAACGGAGAACTCCTGTTGCAACAACGCGCACCGGGAAAATACCACTCCGGTGGTTTGTGGACCAATACCTGCTGCAGTCACCCTGAACCAGGTGAATCGGTGGAAATGGCCGCGGAACGTCGTTTGAAAGAAGAAATGGGATTCTCTGTTAAACTCGATAAGGCATTTGATTTTATCTACAAAGCGCCTTTCGATAACGGCCTTACAGAACACGAGTTCGACCATGTTTTCGTGGGCAATTACGATGGCGAAGTGCACCCCGATCCCAACGAGGTTTCTGCTATCCGATATGCTTCCCTCGAAGCCATTGAAGAAGCGCTGAAGCAGGAACCGGAAGCCTATACCGCCTGGTTCCATATCGCTTTCCCGAAACTGCTGGAATGGATGCGCGAGTAAACGTCAACCAAATGCCCGATCGATTGTTTTAATCAAAACCTGACGCATGAACTGGATGGTACTGATTGGTATCGCGCTCGCCACCTTCGCTGTAATGGAAGGGATTACATGGCTCACGCACAAATATGTGATGCACGGATTTCTGTGGTACCTGCATGAAGATCACCACAAAAAAGGTCCCGGCTTCTTCGAAAAGAACGATGCGTTTTTTCTGATCTTCTCCGTTCCAAGCTGGATGAGCATTTACATCGGGGTAACGAAACAAATTTACTGGCTGGCCGCCATCGGCTTCGGCATTGCCTTATATGGGTTCGCTTATTTTCTCGTACACGACGTCATCATCCACCAACGGATAAAAATATTCTCCCGCAGCAACAGTCTTTATGTGAAGGCCATCCGATGGGCCCATAAAATGCACCACAAACACCTGGATAAAGAAGAAGGTGAATCCTTCGGCATGTTGCTCGTGCACAAAAAATACTGGGAGAAAGTGAAGAAGGACCTTCGATTCAAATCCGCTCAGAAGAAAGAATCCATTTCCTGAGTGGCGCAGGATTTCGATTATATCATCGCTGGCGCGGGGTGCGCGGGACTTAGTCTGCTGATCCATTTACAGGATGCAGGTCTCACCAATGGAAAGAAAATATTATTAGTGGATAAGGCCCCGAAACAGGGCAACGACCGTACCTGGTGCTTCTGGGAAACAAAGCCTGGTTTGTTCGAACACGTTGTGGCGCATACCTGGCCCACCGTTTCATTTTTCAGCAATACATGGAAGGGCGGTGAGCTGGATATCAGGCCCTATCAATACAAAATGATCCGCTCCGGCGCGTTTTACGCATATTGTATGGAGAAGATCTCGGGTGATCCGGCAATTACAGTTCTTTACGCCCCGATAACTGCTATTTATAACGCCCCCCCAGGAATGGCTTCCGTAGTAGCGGGGGGAGAGGCGTTCACCGCAAGGTACGTGTTCAACAGTATTCTTATGGAAACTCCGGAGGTTACGGAGAAACAATATTACCTGCTCCAGCATTTTAAAGGATGGATGATTGAATCGCCTAAACCTGCTTTCGATCCCGGGAAAGCCACGTTGATGGATTTCCGCGTAGGGCAGGAAGAAGGCACTACTTTCGTTTATGTATTGCCGTTAAGCGAAACAAAAGCGTTGGTGGAATACACTTTGTTTACGGCCAGTTTACTGAAGCCGGAGGTGTACGACGAACAACTGCGCAACTATATCGCTTCTTTCCTGAAGCTGGAGGCTTATTCAGTGGAAGAAGAAGAATTCGGCATAATTCCCATGACCAATTTCAGGTTCCCCGTTTCCGAAGGAAACATCATTTATATTGGAACAGCAGGCGGACAAACAAAAGCGTCCAGCGGGTATACTTTCCGTTATATCCAGGAACACAGTGTGCGTCTGGTGAGAGCGCTTCGGGACAATGTTCATCCAGCAGCCGCAGGCGGAATGCCCGCCAGGTTTCGTTTTTACGACAGTGTACTGCTGAATATCCTCCGCCACCGTACATTGGAAGGAGCCGACATATTCACCGATCTTTTCAAAAAGGGCAATGCTGCAAGGGTATTACGTTTCCTGGACAACAAAACATCTTTCCCGGAGGACCTCGATATTATGCGCCGCCTCCCCACTTTTCCTTTTCTGAAAGCTGCTTTGAAGGAACTGTTCTGAAAACAGGAAGGCGTATCCGTGGTTAGATACGCCTTCGTTTCTGGTTTTTCGTGGAACCTATCCTG
>CAMLPA010000452.1 GCA_946481605.1 uncultured Flavihumibacter sp.
CTTTCGTTGCGGATGAGTTCCCGCATTTCGTCCTGGGTTATGGAGGCCTTAATACCATACCTGCTATCGGCACCGGCTGCAATACCGGCACGTTTCCTGATTTCAGCAATCCTGGTAACGGCATCTTCAGTGCGCCCGAGTTCATTCATAGCTTCCGCTGTATTCAGCAATATTTCAGCATAACGGAAAATAATGAAGTTGTGACTCTGGTTGCTGTACACAGTATTGTTGGAGAAATCAGCCATGTACTTTTTCAGGTAATAACCTGTTTTCGTCTGTACCCTGGTGGTAGTTGGATTATTCGGTTTATCCAATCCGCCTTCATAGGTCTGAACATTCCTGGAGAGCCAGCGCATGCCATTGAAAAAGACAGTCGCTGCGAGCCTTGCATCCCTTCTTGCGTAAGGAGAATCGGGATTGTAGGTGGAGCCTGCTTCATTGATCATCTTACCATTGTTCATCAGGAAAGCATCTACCAGTTGTTGGGTAGGGCTGGTTCTTCCTTCGCTGCCCACGTTGTTCGGACGATAACCTACGGGGGCGTTTTGTGCTTCAATGGTAGAATTATTGGGTTGTTGCTTGGCCAGGATTACCTCCCTGTTCTTTTTGGTGGTAAACAACCCGGTAAAGGAGCTGTTAAGCTGGTAATAACCAAGCGCATTCAATTCAGTGGCCGCATCAATTACTTTCTGCCAGCGGGAAGGATCATTGTTCGGATATCCCATCAATGCACGTTTCGCCGGATCTGAAGTAATACTACCTCCATTGAACAAAGGACTCGCGGCATAAAGGAACAAGCGGCATTTCAAAGCAATAGGAGCGCCTCTTGCAACGCGGCCCCAGGCACCATCGCCGTAATCGCTTAAATTGTTTTCGTCGCGAAGATCAGTTTTAATCGCATCGCATTCAGAAGCGATATAATCCACACATTCTGCAAAAGTATTGCGGGGAAGCTGCAGGTCATCGTTCAGTGCGAAAACAGTATCGCCAATCAGGGGAATGCCTCCGTACCTTTTCAGCATTTCGAAATACAAGAGCGCCCTGATGAAACGGGCCTCGGCTTTCCACCACAAAATGGTATTGGCTGCTGCGGGCACGCGGTCAATATTGGCGAGAAAAATATTCGCCCTTCTGATTCCGAAGTAGCTGTTGCTCCAGTACGGATCAGGGTTGTTAAGTACATTGATCCTGCCATTGGTATAGTTTTCAATAGCAGTATTATTGCGCGAAGGCACCGCATCGCCTGAAGCCGCGTCCAGGAAGTCGCCTCCGATCCGGTTGAACCCGGTAGGAATATAATTGTAAACGTCATTCAGGAACCATCCGGCGAGGGTCGCGTTCCTGTCCACCTCATCCCAAACCAGGTCATCTTTGATCCAGTCCCTGGGTTCGGTTTCAATTCGTTTGCAGGAAGCGGCGAGCGCCACAACAAACAGTGCCGCAAAGGCCCATCTGGTATATTTTCTTAGCTGCATCATGTTGTTAGAGTTTAATGTTCAGGCCAATATTAACAAGCTTCTGGAGCGGATAAGCCCCATTGTACACTTCAGGGTCCACACCGTCCAGCGAAGAGAATGTAAGCAGGTTAAGTCCGCTTACGAAGAAACGCGCCGATTGAAGTTTCACCACCCTCGTTACAGCGGAAGGCAGGGTGTAACCTACTTCCACATTCTTCAGGCGGGCATAACTTCCGTTTCTTACCCAGAAAGAAGAGAAAGCCTGATTGTTCGGATTTGTGCCAATACCCAGGCGTGGGTAAGACGCTGTGGCTGCAGTAGCGGGCGTCCAACGGTTGAGGTGGTGCTCGTAAGCCTGACCAAAACCATTGTTCTGGAATTCCCAGTAACCATTTCCGGACAGGTAGATATCCCTGTTCTGCACGCCCTGGAGCAGTAAACTCAGGTCAAATCCTTTCCAGGCAAAACCTGCGCTGATGCCGTAGATCAACATCGGCTTATCGGTATAAATTGGAGCCTGGTCGAACTGGTTGATCACACCGTCGTCGTTGAGGTCCCTGTATTTGATGTCTCCCGCCTGCGGCGTATAACCATCAATGGTAGGTGTATTGATAAAGTCATCGTTCTGCTGGAAAAAGCCATCGGCGATATAGCCATACTGCTGACCGATTACATTTCCTGTTCTGGACATCCAGGAATAAGGACGGAATACTTCATCAATGTAAAGCACTTCTGTCTTTTGCAAGGCAGCATTCGCAGAAACGAAATAACTGAAATCTTTCACGGCATCCTGCCAGTCGAGTTGCAGTTCCACGCCCGAATACCTGTTCTCCCCTATGTTTTCATCCGGGTAAAAGTTTCCGATAATCGAGCTGTTTCTGCCGCGTTGCATCAGCAGGTCGTAGTATTTGTTGTTGTAGTATTCAGCGGTGAAAGAAAGCCTTTCGTTCAGCAATCCTCCGGATATACCAAGATTAAGTTTGTTTGCGGCTTCAAACGTGATGTTCGGGTTCGCCAGTATCTGTTCGTTGATGCTGGTATTACTGCCGGCACCAGTTCCGAAATAAGTAGCAGCGCCATCGAAGTAACGCTGTACATAAACGAAGTTACCAGGCCTGTCCCAACCTGTTTTTCCATAGGAGCCAAACAGTTTGAGGCGTGAGAACACTTTGCTTTCTTTCATGAAATCCTCTTCGGAAATATTCCATCCCAAACCAATGGCAGGGAAGAACCCCATTTTATAATCGCCATCTGGTGGATAACGATTGGAACCGTTCATACCGAAAGCAACTTCAGCCAGGTATTTTTTGTTGAAATTATAAGCGAACCTTCCGGAAACGCCGGGGCTTGTGAAAGGAAGATCAGAATTGTCTACGGAGTTCACCCTGTTCGCAAGCAAAGTCGCATCCACACCATGCACACCGAAAGTTCGGTTATAGCCGAATTTCAATTCCAGGTAATCGCTCCGGCCCTGGTATTCCATAGAGTTGGAGTTTGCCTGGTCTCCTATATTACCAAACTGCTGGTAGGTGGTATCACCCGTTGGACTTACCTGCATATTAAATACGCGGTAAGGCTTAGACCGGTTGATGTTTTCAGAAAGCGTTGAATAGAAAGATGCAGCGGCTCTTACATACAAACCTGGCGTGATATCATCCAGTGTACGTTGCAGGTAGAAATCCGCTAACATGTCGCGCTTGTAATTCTCCCGGTATCCGGAACCGATGGTTTGTGCCCAGATATTGTTTGTGTACTGTGAATTACCTCCGTAAGATCCATTGGGGTTTAAAACAGGGTATGCGTTGTTGGGGGTATTCAGAAATGAATTGAAGAGTGATGAAGTGGTAGCGCCGGGTTCATTGCCATTCAGAATTCTTCCCAACAGATAAATACCGGCGGATAAATTCTTCGTGATGTTTACATCCACATTGGAACGGGCCACATAACTTTTGAACGTATTATTCGTGTTGTACTTGTTGCTGTCAACGGTTTGCAGTAATCCCGTCTGATTGATGTGCTCAAGGGATACATAATACCGGGCCGTGTTGTTACCTCCCTGCGCGTTGAGGGTGTATCTGTCGAAGCGGGAAGATTTTTTCAACGCCTGCTTACGCCAGTCTACGTTTGGAAAAAGGTTGGGATCGCTTCCGGAGCGGTATTTTTCAAGTGCTTCATCGGAGTAAA
>CAMLPA010000453.1 GCA_946481605.1 uncultured Flavihumibacter sp.
CTCTTCTTCATAAGTTCAATCTTTAATGTTGTAAGAAGGCGGTTGGTTACTGCCACCCTTTATTTTGTTGCAGTGCGCTGAATTTGAGCGTTTCGCTTTGCGGAATCGGGCCGTAATTCATATAGTTTTCAAACAGCCTTTCCTGCACATTGATGACACTGTAGGTTCCGTTTCGAATGCTCATACCTTTAGCGGTTTCAGTAAGATTAGCATTCCAGCGGCGAAGGTCCCAGAACCTGAATCCTTCGAAGCAAAGTTCCAGTCTTCGTTCGTTCCTGATAAGCGTTCTCATTGTTTCTTTACTTGTTTTTGCGGCTTCGAGGTAAGGATCGCCATTATTTGTACCCACTCCTGCCCTTCCTCTGATTGCCCTGATCACGTCGTAAGCTGAAAAACTCTGTTCGCCAAATCCGGTTGGGCCCCATGCTTCATTTGCAGCTTCTGCATACGTAAGTAAAATTTCGGTATAGCGGATATGCGGCTTATAATGGCGTTGATTGTTTGCGGAATTTGGATTCAGGTTTACATCCTGGCGCAGCAGTTTACGAAGGTAGTATCCTGTTCTCGTGGATGTTTCCACTTTATTCAGCGCATCATTGGTAAGGCCATCTGCGGCTGTAGTAATTACAGTATTTGCCGACCCTGCTGTTCCACCGTTTACGAGGATGAATGTACGCAAGCGGGGATCTCTTCCGGCATAGGGGTCATTGGGGTTGTAACCGCTATTGGGGTCGGAGATCGGGTAGCCGTTGGCCATAGGGAATGCATCTACAAGATTCTGCGTGGGGTTTATCCTTCCGCTGCCAAACAATGTGGGCGGGAAATTGGCCTGTTCCAGATCTCTGTTGTCCGCATAGTTGTTTCTCCATAAAATCTCAGGAGGATTGGCCCCATCTTTCAGCGCTGTGATTTCACTTGCGTTGGAATACCATGTAAGACCATTCGTAGCCAATGCTCCTACGCCACCTTTAAGTGCCAGCACAGCACCGGCATAGTTGGCTGCCTGCGCCCAAGTAGTGCCAGAACCAGCACTGTATGCGGGACTTGCCGCCAGTAGTGCAGCCTGTGCTTTAACAGCCCTGGCAATTCTTGCAGTAAAGAAGCCACGGAAGGCTGAACCGAAGACACGGTTATATTGTGATACCGTAATATTTCCATAGTGGGAAGGTATCTGTCCGGCGCCTGCCACATCTTCGTAATCCAATGGCAGTGCTTCTATCGCAGCATCCAGATCGGTATATATCTGCTGCATGCACGCTTCAAACGTGGCACGTGGCATATTAAAGTCGGAAGCCGGAGTCTGAACTTCTAAAAGCAGCGGAACGCCCAGTAATTTACCATCCTGTGTTACCCCAGCGTGGTTCTGCAACAAGTGATAGAAAAATATAGCTCTTAAACCACGGGCCTCTGCTTTAAACCTTTTTTTGTACAAATCGCTTACCACAGGATCTGTTGCCAGTTTTGCCTTTTCAATTTCTTCCAGTGCAATATTCATGTACTGAATGGCTGCAAAACTGTTGTTCCATTGGCTTGCAGGGTTATTGTTAGCAGTCCACTGCCCTAAAGCAATTTTCAGGTAACCATTATTAGGATCATTACTTACGGCATCGTCGGTGGCCACATCATTAAATGACCATCCATTTGTAGGAAGGCGGTTGTACCCATTAAGCAGCAAACCAAACGGGAATCTTGCGTCGCCCGGAACATAATCCGCCGGATCAAGCTGCCGGTTATTTTCAATTGCCGGTTCGATAAGATCCTTACACCCGGAAAGCAACACAACCGCGGCAAGGAGTATAGATAATATCTTGTTCATTCTTCTCATTTTAATGATTACTACTTTCCGGGCTAGAACAATGCCTTTACGCCCAGGTTATACAAACGTGTTTGCGGTGCGCTACCAACATTCATTTCCAACACTTCTCTTTCCGGTGATATGGTCAGCAAATTGAAGCCGCTCACATATACGCCCAGTTCTCTTACAAAGGCCTTGCTTTTGAGGAGACCTGTCATATCGTACGAAAGCTGCACTTTTCCGAGGTCGAAGCGATTGGTGCTGTATAACCAGAAATCTGAGGAACGGAAGTTATTGTCGCCAGCACCTGTGGTTAGCCGGGGGAAAGTAGCTGTATGTTTTGTTGCTTCGGTCCAGCGGTTCCTTACCACCTCTGAATATTTATCTTCACCATTCACCCAGAAGTAGGAGCTGTTCTTCATGGCGTGTGCACCGAATCGCCCAACACCGAGCGCAAAAATTGAGAGGTTTTTCCATTTGGCGGAAATATGAACACCCGTGGTGAGCGGTGCGCCAAACCAACCTCCACGGCCAAGGTATACTTCATCGCGGGAATCAATCAGGCCATCGCCATTCTGATCCTTGTACTTGATGTCTCCCGGCATTACCTGTCCCAAATGATTAGGGGATGCGGCTATATCTGCATCATCCATAAAAAATCCTTCATTCTGCAATCCCCATATTCCATCCAGGGGTCTTCCGGCTCTCCTGAGGTTTTCTTCAGCAGGTATTTCTGCACGCTTGGTGGCTTTGGTGGTATAATACATGCCATTCACACCAACCGACCAATCCACTTCTCCGGTACGTTTGCTGAAACTTGCGCTGAAATCAAAACCTGTACGTTTATCCGCATTATAGTTAACATAAGGCGTAAAAGATGAAACAGGCCATCCGGTAGTAAAATAAGAAGGATACAGCACTGCCGCCTGTATAACATTACCAGAGATGGTATTCACAAAGAAATTGCCACCCAATTTCAAAGAATTGTTCAGAAAAGAACCTTCCAATCCTACACTCAGTTCCTCTCTCTTGGGAAACGACAGAATTGGGTTGGCTCCACGGCGCGACTCGGTAGCCTGGATTCCTGTACCATCTTTCCAGCCATACCATGATCCGTTAACCGTGTAAACACCTTCATACAAGTAATAATCAGAAATATCGAGATCCGTGTGCAGAACGCCTGCTGATGCTGTAAGTTTCAGCTCGTTTACAAAACCTGAACCTGACATGAACTTCTCTTCACTAAGCCTCCATCCTAATGACACTGTGGGAGAAAACGCTTTTCGCTGTCCTTCAGGCAACCTCGCGGAGTGGATCAATGCGCCGCTGAAATCAAAGTAATATTTCTGCGCATAATTATAACCCGCCTGGAAACCGAGGTTTGCATTGCTTATCCTGTGGTAAATAGCCGACTCAGATATCTGGAAACCATTTACCGCAGCAATAGCGGATACATTGTGCTTGCCGCCGAAAGTGTTCTTATAGTTGAAATATGCGTTGGCAGCTATGGTTTGCCTGTACCAGGAATTGCTCACATTCTGAACGCCACTTTTCTGGTCTTCATTGAACTTCTGCAAGCTGCTGATCAGGTCGGTGCCGGAGTAAGAATTCCAGTCAGCCCTATATACCGCGTAACTATTATTAAAAGAGAGGTTATATGAAGTATTATAGTCGATCGCGATCTGGGAATTAAAGGAAAGGCCTTTCAACACATTCCGAAGATCCGCATTCACACCTGTATTAAATTGAAACTGCCGACTGGTATACTTATTATTTCCTCCTGCATAAATTGCGGCGAAGGGATTAGTCTGATCAAGCTGGGTTCCTCCCAGCAGGTATTTCCCGT
>CAMLPA010000454.1 GCA_946481605.1 uncultured Flavihumibacter sp.
ACCACGCCTTTTTCCAAACGCACACGGTCCCTGATCACATCCTGGATATTTTTCTTCTCCACTTCAAGGGTCTTCTCTTTTTCGATCTGCGCGAGGGTTACAATTTTCTCTCTTTCGGTCGCTTCCAATGCGCGGTCTTTTTCCACCCTTTCCGTTTCTACCGCATCGGTGCGTTGTTTGTTCTTTTCAGCAATGATGATCTGGCGCAGCTTGTTCTCTTCCTGGATGGCCAGGGATTCATCGGTTCTGATGCGCACGGTTTCGGCTTTCAGTCTTTCCTCTTCACGCACCTTAACGATCTCGGCATTCTCTCTGGCCTTGATGTTATCAATCTCCCTGCGCTGTTTTTCTTCTTTTTCGGCCATCTGGCGCTCCAGTTCAAGGATGGCCTCTCTCGCTTCCACATTCTGCTTCTTGATCACTTTCTCTTCCTCCCGTTTAATCAGGTTCGCCTTGATGTTCTGCTCGGCGGTAAGTTCAGTTATCTTTTTGATGCCTTGTGAATCGAGGATGTTCTGCGGACTTAAGAAACTGATTTCCGTTTGCTCCAGGTAGTCGATCGCGCAATCATCCAGGATATACCCGTTCAGATCAGTACCAATGATGTTCAGTATTTCCGTCCTGAATTCCCTGCGGGCCTCATACAATTCTATAAAGTCGAATTTCTTACCTACTGTTTTCAGTGCTTCGGAAAATTTCGCCTCAAAAAGGTTGCGTAAAGTATCCACATCACTGGCTCTGTCGGTACCAATAATCTGCGCCACATTCAGCACATCATCCACATTCTTGTTCACCCGTACAAAGAAGGCTACTTTAATGTCGGCACGGATATTATCCTTACAGATCAGGCCATCGTGTTCCATCCGGTCAATCTGCAATTTCTTTACAGAAATATCCATGATCTCCATTTTATGTAGAATGGGGATTACATACATACCTCTGTTGAAAGCTACCTTGCCGCCGCCCACACCAGTACGCACAATGGCTTTACCCTGCGGGATTTTCTTGTAGAACGTTGCAAAAGCGAAGAGAATAATAAAGACGAAAAATACAATGCCGCCAATGAAGAGCAGGCTGACACCACCGAGCATTCCCATAGATTAAGTTGATTTAAGGTTAATGATGTGTTCTGTTCAGAAAGGGTTTTACTTTACTATACTACATTGTTTAAATTAATTTCCGGCACCACGAGGTAATATTTTTTATCTGGCGACTCATCCGAGATCATCACTTCCGTATCATAAGCAAGTGTTTCACCGGTTTTACTTTTTACGTTCACCCGGAGCACATCGCCCTGGATCACCAGTTCAGCAGCACCGATCGTATCTCCTTCAATGGTGGACCGCATACGCGCGACACGTCCCATCATCTCCTGTGCTTCTTCCCCATTATATCCCATGGCATTGTACACTTTAACGAGTGGTTTGGTGGCATAACGTGTGATAAAAAACGTTACAAGAAAAACCGGCAGCAGGATGAATACCGATTTCCACCCCCATTCCGCCAGTCCAAGGGCAATGGAAGAAACCAGTGTAATGATCCAGGCGAGGAACTTAAACATCGAATACACTACCATAAACGGCACTTTTCCAATGTTCACATAATCCATCGCTTTTTGCAGCATAGACTTATCGCCTACCGAATCTCCAAGGTCTGTATCGGTATCCGTATCTACGTCTGCGCCCTGCATTTCTATTCCGGCATCCGGCCCCGTTTCGCCAAACAGATCGCCGGCGATAAAAGTAAACAGCCAGTACACCGCCGTGATTCCCGTGAGCACGGTCATAATAGCGTTACTGAGGGGATGAAAAAGCAGGTCGAATATTCCGGACATATATTGTAGATCGTTTACTGTATACCCAATTTTTCTTTTATGGCCTGAAGGTCTTTTTCAATCGACATGGAATCGTCTTTCAGGAATTTATCCAATTCATCTTTCATGCTGTGTTTACTCCGGGCAACCTCACCGTAAGCCTGCGATAAAGCTTCCTGATCCTCTACCTTCGCCTTCATCCGTTCGAGCATGGCAATGGTCCCGTTATTGTCCAGTTGTGCCAACTGCTTGTTCACCTGTTCCGTTGCCTTACTTACTTTCACCCTGGCCTTCAGTGTCCGCAATTCCTTCTCCCATTTCTCCAGGTTCTCCTTCAGTATTTCTGTATTCCTGAGCATTTCCCTTGAAGATTGCTGCAGTGCCATTACCTGCTGGCCCAGTTCTTCCGATTCCGAATAAAACTTCCTGCGCAAAGAAAGCGCTTCCCTGGCCAATTCTTCGGCTTTCCCGATCTCTACCTGTCCGGCCTGCGCCTTCTGCATGATCAAGATAGCTTTTTCCGCATAATTCATGGACTCTTTCTGGCAATGCGCCTGCTCATTTTCCGTGCGGATGGCCAGGGCCTTCACTTTTGCATACGCTTCAGTTGCTTCGGTAAGGTCTTCTCTCAATTCTCTCAAACCCTGCTCCGTCATTTTAACGGGATCTTCCATTTTTTCCACTGCGGCATGTATTTCTGCCTGTCCGATGCGCAGCAATCTTTTGAAGATGTTCATGGTTGATGCTTTTACTTGTTTACAATTTTGAAAAGTCGATGATCTGTTGCGCATACTCACTTAACAGCAGTCCAAGTGAGTTAATGGCACCTTCGAACTCATTGAAATTGATATGCTCTAACTGCATCGTGTACCTGAAAAGCACTTTATTGCCCTCTTCATTGATCACAAAAGCGCCATGGATCGTATCCCTGTTCTTCTGCAGTAATTTCTTGAACATTTCGGAATGGTCTTCCCGGAAGGAAAAAAGAAATTGCTCCATGATCAGGATCGGCGGAGCAATCCCGATTATCAGGTTATTGATCCCATCGGCTTCATTGTCGAGTTTCAGGATGCCGCTTTGCTCATCCCTATAAACAATCCGGCAATCAAGCCTTCCAGCAAATCCTTCTATCAACTCAAAATGATTCATCGGTTATGATTTCAACTTTCGAAAACAAATCTACAAACTGCATTTTAAAATTGCAAATTAAATTAGCATAAAAGATAAAAATTATTGCCCTATATTTGCCGTGATGACAAAAATCGGAGCAAATATCAAAAAGATACGCACCACCAAAGGGCTGAGCCAGCAGTCCTTTGCCGATCTGTTTGAGCTTACCAGGGGCAATATTTCTTCTTATGAAGAGAACAGGGCAGAACCCAGAATTGAAACCGCGGTAAAGATTGCCAATTATTTTTGCATTCCGCTAGAAAAATTCATCAACCACCAGCTTACGATTAACGAAATCCTCCAGTTCAACGGTGATAAACTATTGGTGGAAGAAACCCAGTTGATGCAACTTCACTTGCGCGAGATTCCTTTCCTGAACGACAATATCTATATCAGGTGCAGCTACCAGGAACTCGCTTTTAATGACTGGTCCGCCTTTCCAAAACTGGTACTCCCCGAAACCACACGCAACCACCTGGTGGCCCTTACCTTCAACCACAATATTCCCCATCACGCATCACTCCCCCAATACCAGACGCATGATGTCCTGATTTTTGAAGAAGTTACCCAACAGAACTTCCACCTTTGTCATCATAAGACCGGACTCTATACTTCCGGTAAAGAAATTATGCTCGGACAATACGAAATGAATCCTCC
>CAMLPA010000455.1 GCA_946481605.1 uncultured Flavihumibacter sp.
GCGCAAGCCTACGCAGGTACGGGATACGATAAAACATTGCAGGCGAATTTCTCCGGCAAAATGGATGTTATGGTGAACACATTGTATGCCCTGTCGAAATTATCCGGCACGCCCAAAGAAGCCAATGGCACACATGTTACGGATCCTTCCGCAGTACCTGTTGGCCCAGGAAAATCATCCTACGATTCGGACCTCAGCGATGAAGGTATCCGCAACGATTACTGGAACTGGGGCAAAGGGTTCATCAGCGCTTATCCGCCTGATCAGTTCATTATGCTGGAGCAGGGCGCCAAATACGGCGGACAGAAAACACAGATATGGGCACCGTATTATACCTTACACAAAATACTGGCCGGCCTGATGGATGTTTACGCGGTAAGCGGCAACAAGAAAGCCCTGGAAATAGCTACAGGTATGGGCGATTGGGTGTACTCACGCCTGAGTAAACTGCCTACCGATACACTGATCAAAATGTGGAACACTTATATCGCGGGTGAGTTCGGGGGAATGAACGAGTCTATGGCCCGCCTGTACCAACTTACCGGTAAAGCGGAGTACCTGAAAACCGCGCAGTTGTTCGATAACATCCGGGTGTTTTTCGGAGACGCAAACCATGTGCACGGACTCGCGAAGAATGTTGATATTTTCCGCGGACTCCACGCCAACCAGCATATACCACAGATCGTGGGCAGTATCGAAACTTACCGGGCATCGAAAAACCCGGACTATTACAAGATTGCAGATAACTTCTGGCACCGTGTTGTGAACGAATACATGTACAGTATTGGTGGTATTGCGGGCGCAAGAAATCCCGCGAATGCGGAATGTTTTATCGCCCAACCGGGAACTTTGTATGAAAACGGTTTCTCTTCCGGTGGTCAGAACGAAACCTGCGGCACCTACAATATGCTGAAATTAACAGCGGACCTTTTCCAGTTCGATCAGCGGGGTGAACTGATGGATTATTACGAACGCTCATTGTACAACCATATACTGTCTTCCGTTGCGGAAAATAGTCCCGCGAATACTTACCATGTATCACTCCGGCCAGGTGTTGCCAAGCAATTCAGCAACGCGCAGATGAACGGATTTACCTGCTGCAACGGTACCGCCATTGAAAGCAGTACTAAATTGCAGAACACCATCTACTACCAGAGTGTGGACCACAAAGCTTTGTACGTAAACCTGTATGTGCCTTCCACCTTGGATTGGAAAGAAAGAAATGTGCGTGTGGAACAAGCTACCAGTTTCCCGAAAGAGGATCAGACAAGGCTCACCATTAAGGGCAGCGGAAAATTCGATGTGCACGTACGTGTACCGGGATGGGCCACCAAAGGCTTCCTGGTAAAAATCAACGGTAAGGAACAAACGTTGGCAGCAAAACCGGGCAGCTACCTGAAACTCAGCCGCAACTGGAAAGATGGTGATGTGATAGAACTGAAGATGCCCTTCCAGTTCCACCTCGATCCCGTAATGGACCAGCAGAATATTGCCAGTCTTTTCTATGGACCCGTATTGCTCGCAGCCCAGGAGCCTGAAGCCAGGAAAGAATGGCGCAAGGTTACGCTGGATGCAGAAGACATCAGCAGGTCCATCAAAGGTGATCCCGCAAAGCTGGAGTTCACCATCGATGGGGTAGTGTTCAAACCATTTTATGAAACCTATGGCCGTCATTCGGTGTACCTGGATGTGAAATTGAAATAAAACTTCCCAACATAAAAAAACGGGCAAACGTTTGTATCTTCTGAAACAAACGTTTGCGCTGTTTTTATAAGTGCCTGAACTGGCTGCATCCCGCTCCCGGCCTGCTTTATTTGCTTAACTTGTCTGCTTAAATCAAGCCGGATTCATTCCGGAGCCAAAGCAAATTATTCAGCAGTATGAAAAGAACGGGCAGTTATCCGGCAACTGGCATTATCACCACTTTGTTCTTGTTGGTGTTCCAGCTTTTTTACACACAAGCGGTTGCGCAAAAAAACATTGCGCCTACACAACAGGTGCTTTCATCGAAAAAGATCAATCCAACCACTGTTGAATTAACGCTCTCCGGCAACTTGCGCATGACGCTTGATTTTTATGGCGGAAACATTTTCCGGCTGTTCCTGGATAGTTCAGATGGCTATGTCCGCAACCCTGAAGCGAAGCCGCCCGCACAAATTCTGGTGGACAATCCGCGCAAAGAAGTGAAGGCGCTGAATTTGTCTGATGGTGCCAGCAAAATTAGCATCTCCACGAATCTGATCAATATAGAGATCGACAAACAAACATCGGCCCTGAAACTGATCAACGGGCAGACAAAAAAAGTAGTGCTGGAAACTGCTGCTCCCGTTTTATTCGAAAAAGAAAACGTTACCCTTTCCCTTAAAGAAGGCCCCGAAGAATATTTCTATGGTGGCGGCGTTCAAAACGGCCGCTTCTCCCACAAAGGAAAAGTGATCGCCATCGAAAATCAGAACAGTTGGACCGATGGTGGTGTGGCTTCTCCAACCCCATTCTACTGGTCTACGAACGGGTATGGAATACTGTGGCATACGTTTAAAAAAGGGCGTTACGATTTTGGCGCGAAGGAGAAAGGCGTGGTAACCTTATCGCATGAAACAGATTACGTGGACCTGTTCATTATGGTCAGTGATGGCGCGGTACCCTTATTGAACGATTTCTACCAACTTACCGGAAACCCGGTGCTGCTGCCGAAGTTCGCTTTTTACCAGGGGCATCTTAACGCCTACAACAGAGATTACTGGAAGGAAGATTCCACTGGGATTCTGTTTGAAGATGGAAAGCGGTATCGTGAAAGCCAGAAAGAAAATGGTGGCACCAAAGAATCGCTCAACGGGGAAAAGAACAATTATCCCTTCTCCGCGCGTGCCGTGATTGACCGCTACAAAAAACACGATATGCCCCTGGGCTGGATCCTGCCGAACGATGGTTACGGCGCAGGTTACGGGCAAACGGGTACCCTCGACAGCAATATCCTGAACCTTAAAAATCTCGGAGACTACGCCCGGAAAAACGGTGTGGAAATAGGATTGTGGACACAGTCCGATCTGCACCCGAAACCCGGGGTAGGGGCACTGCTGCAACGGGACATCATCAAAGAAACCCGCGACGCGGGTGTGCGGGTATTAAAAACCGATGTGGCCTGGGTAGGAGCAGGATATTCCTTCGGATTGAACGGCGTTGCAGATGTGGCGAACATCATGTCGTACTACGGGAACGCCCGCCCTTTCATCATATCCCTGGATGGCTGGGCCGGAACACAACGCTATGCGGGCATCTGGTCGGGTGATCAAACGGGTGGCGTATGGGAATACATCCGTTTTCATATCCCGACTTACCTCGGTTCCGGCTTATCGGGACAACCGAATATTACCTCAGATATGGATGGCATCTTCGGCGGAAAAAATCCCGTGGTAAACATGCGCGATTTCCAGTGGAAAACGTTCACGCCCATGCAACTCAACATGGACGGCTGGGGATCGAATGAAAAATACCCGCATGCCCTCGGAGAACCTGCTACTTCCATCAATCGTCATTACCTGAAACTCAAGGCGGAACTGATGCCCTATGCTTACAGCATCGCAAAACAAGCGGTAGACGGAATGCCCATGATACGCGCCATGTTCCT
>CAMLPA010000456.1 GCA_946481605.1 uncultured Flavihumibacter sp.
CAGCGATCTTGTCGGCAGGCTTATCTTTTTCAGAAAGAAGGAAAAAAGCCGCGGCAGCGCCAACAAACAGCACCAATATGGCGGCCACACGTAACCACGAATTTCGGAAGAACCCGTTTTTAACGGGAGCCTGATCGTCTTCGCCTGCCCCTGAGTTTTGCAAGGGATAACTTTCATGTAAGGTTTCGGGCAGGCGAAGTCGGTCAGTGGCCAGCTCCACCACATCGGCGCCGGGCTGGTATTCGTCCCAGGCACGGGACAATACGGCGGTTAGCGCGGCATCATTTTCCGAACGGGAAATCCATTCCGCCAGTTCAGCATGTTCCGCTTCCGTGATGGTTCCCTGGAAAAACAGGGTCGCGAGCCTATAAATTCTTTCTTCGGGCATAAGTTGGTATGGTTGCACCATACAGCAAGACGATCGTCGGAAAAAAGAGGCATAGTCCTCTTCAAAAAAAATAACAATTATTTTGCGAACGCACTTCCAGCCGCCAGGAAACACAGCACCAGCGCGGCATTTCCCGGGTCTTTGAACAACGCGTTTCTCAAAGTACGGAGCGCCTGGATCATGTGATTTTTAACGGTTCCGGGCGATATCTGTAATTTCTCAGCGATCTCATCGTATTTCAATCCCTGTTCCCGGCTCAGGGTGTACACCAGTTTTTGCTGTGGCGAAAGAGTTTCAATCACCTGCCGCACCTTTGTTTCCAGTTCCCTGGCCGCCAGTGCATCTTCCGCATTCACCAGTGGTTTTACCACCGTGTCCTTCAGTTCCGCGAGCACCAGCGTTTCCCTTGCCATTTTTCGAAACGCGGTAACTGCCTGGTTCTGTGCCATCCGGAAAATATAGCCGCCCGGATTTTCCACGCCAGACAAAGTGGCCCTGTTCTGCCAGAGTTTTAAAAAAACTTCCTGTACAACATCTTCCGCCAATTCGGCGGAATCGGTCAATTTATACATGAACCCAAACAGCCTGTGCTTGTACAAAGCAAACAATTCAGCAAAAGCCTGCTCACTTCCCTGTGACAGCTGTTGCAGCAATGTAGCTTCCGTATATGCCTGTTCTTTGTGCAATATGAGGGTTTACGGGTAAAATTAGCTAATCGGTGGAAATCCGGTTGCTTTAATATGAAAATGCAAACAAATGAGTTGTTGCATACAAACTTTTTTCTTCACAACGTTGCGCCGTGGCGTCGTAGCGAGAGACTGTTTCTTTCAAGGAAGCAATTAAATTTCACGCGATTGCTTCATACTTCGCAACGCAACGACGCAACGCAGGACTGGCTTAAATAACAGGAGGGTGTACCGTTCCGTGATACACCCTCTCCATTTCAAAACAAAACAGCAGGCATTTAATAAATTAAATGTGACCCTAAAAGTAGGCAGATCGTTTACCCTCTATTGTCAATACATTTCAAACAGATTGTTAATGGAATGTAAACGAATGTTATTTCAGTATTTTTTCGATCAACTGTAGTTCATCGTTTGTAAAAGGCACGCCGTTCAGGGCATCGATGTTGGCATCCAGTTGTTCTACAGAACTTGCGCCGATCAATACAGAAGTGATACGCTGGTCTTTCAGCAGCCACCACAGGGCCATTTGCGCGAGCGATTGTCCTCTTTGCACCGCCACCTCGTTCAGGGCCCGGATGGTGTTCAGTCTTTCTTCCGTGATGTCCTTCGATTTCAGGAAGCCATGTTGCTTGGAGGCCCTTGATCCTTCGGGAACACCTTTCAGGTAACGATCGGTGAGCATGCCCTGGGCCAGCGGAGAGAACGGGATACAGCCCACACCATGTTTTTCCAGCACGTCCAGCAAACCGCCTTCCACCCATCTTTCGAACATGGAATACTTGGGTTGATGAATTACGCAGGGTGTTCCCAGTTGTTTTAATATGGTGAACGCTTTTTCCGCTTGTTCGGGTTTGTAGTTGGAAATACCAGCGTAGAGCGCTTTACCCTGGCGAACGGCAGTATCCAACGCCTGCATCGTTTCTTCGATGGGCGTTTCAGGGTCAGGGCGGTGGGAATAAAAAATATCCACGTAATCGAGCTGCATTCTTTTCAGGCTCTGGTCCAGGCTCGACAAAAGGTATTTACGGGAGCCCCAGTCACCATAAGGCCCGTCCCACATGGTATAACCTGCTTTCGTGGAAATGATGAGTTCATCGCGGAGGTATCCGCCGAAATCTTTCTGAAGGATTTTCCCGAAATTTTCTTCGGCTGAACCGGGCTCAGGGCCATAGTTATTTGCCAGGTCGAAATGGGTGATCCCGCGGTCGAAGGCCCTTCGTACGATGGCCCTGCCGTTGTCGAAAACATCCACGGAGCCGAAGTTGTGCCATAGTCCCAATGAAATCGCCGACAATTTAAGTCCGCTTTTCCCGGAACGATTGTATTGCATAGACTTGTACCTATCGGATGCAGGAGTATATGGAAGCATTTTTTGCTTTTAAAATTAAGGGATAAGACGGATACCCGTTTGCGTGAGTTCTATTTTCCGTTGTTTGTACAGGGTGCCGATGGTCATCTTGAAAGTCTTCTTGCTCATGCCGAAGAAGTCGTAGATTTCTTCGGGGTCCGACTTATCATAATACGGGAGATACCCATTGTTTTCTTCCAGCAAACGGAGGATTTTCCCGGCTTCATCTTCTACCCTTTCCATGCCTTTTTTACCTGCGGCGAGGTCGATCTTATCTTCCCGGATGGCTTTGATGAATCCGTTGAAAGTATCGCCCACCTTAATGTTGCGGTAGATTTCGTTGTGGTGCAATACCCCGGTGTGCCGGTGGTTGATGATGCATACATAGCCGATATCGGTTCTCCGGAGCACCAGTAATTGTACGGGGTCGTGCACTTTCACCGAGAGGTCTTCATTCGAAAGAAAATAGTCTACTTTCTCCGTTGCCGCCACGCGACCGGTCTGCTCATCAATATAGAGGTAAACCATATAATGGCCGCCCACCCGCATTCCGGTGATCTGTTTGGATTTGGGCACGAAGAGGTCTTTCATAAGGCCCCAATCGAGGAACGCGCCTTGTTGGGTCACGGAAACCACTTCGAGGTAGGCGAATTCGCCCGCTTTTGCTTTGGGCGTTTCGGTGGTGGCGATGAGCCTGTCCTCTGAATCATGGTAGATGAATACCGTGATTTCGTCTCCGATATTTTTTCCCTCCGGGATGTATTTTCTGGGCAGTAGAATGCCTTCTGCGCCATCATCCAGGTACACCCCGAAATCGAGGGCGCGGGAGATGGTGAGCGTATTGTAATCTGCAACTTTAATCATGCGTGGTAATTCAGGGTTGCAAGGTAGGTAAAATCACCTACACCCGGTGGCACCGCTATAGCGGTGGCACCGGTACCCGTTCACCACCTGATTTCGTTCTTGTAGATCACCTCTTCCTTATGGTTAATAAACTGTATGGTCATTGATTTTTCACCCAGGGAGAATACCGCAAAACCCTGTTCACCTGCGGCGAAAACACCGCCTTCGGGATGTTTTTCCACCGAGCGTGCTTCGGAACCAGCCCCGGAAATGAAGTGGTGCGTGAAGCCTGCGGGTTTGGTATGCTCCAGGTGGTGTTCGTGTCCTGCGATGTAGGCATTTACTTTATGTTTCAGGA
>CAMLPA010000457.1 GCA_946481605.1 uncultured Flavihumibacter sp.
TGCCCGGCGGGTGGGGCAAATATTTGCAGCGAACGCTCAACGCCGATCTTGCATTAAAGTACGTTAAGATTCCTAAAGGCGCAGAAAACGCCAGCGCTACGGCAAGGGTTGTTTTTGTTGTTACTTCGGCCGGAAATATTGCCGATGTTATGGTGGAAAATCCAAAAGAAATCCATCCAAAACTTGCAGCAGAAGCATTGAGAGTAGTAACCGAATCAAACCGTTGGAAGCCGGTGACCTATCGTGGTAAAAAAGTACCTCAGGTACTTATTCAACCCATCAGTTTTGCAATTACGAAGTAAACAACGAACACTATAATACAATAGCAATGGCGCATCGTTTCCAATGCGCCATTTCTTATGCACCTCAACACCAGCGGCTGCTTACCTTTTCGCCACGTCAAACTTCCTGAAAATCGCACGCACAGCCGACTGTATCTCCTTTGATGTCAGGTTCCTGTTGTTTACCTCGTTCGTTGTCCATCCCTGCCATACCGCTTTTTCCGAGCGCGCATCCGTAACCGTTACCGTAATGGTTCCTTCTTTAACAGGCACATCATAATTGTCTACCCCCATAAAGCGGGAAGGATAATACACGTTGAAAAGTCGCCGTGAATACGGATTATAGAACGTACGCATAAAGGGCCTCGAATACACCGGGTCTGAATTCTGACGCACCGATCTTTCCACCAATACATCGTAACTCAGCAATACATCCGGCCGCTTTTTCGATTCCTTCCAGCCTGCAGTCCGCTCCAGTTCTTCCGTTACGGCCGACCTTACTTTCTGCTCCTGGATCGATTGTTTTCCACTGCCTTCTTTTTCCACCCAGGCGAAAGTTTTGTAGCGCCCGAAATCCGCGGTATCATCTTTTTCCACGTACACTTTCGATGTACAGCCTGTAATAGTGAAGAAGAGCGCCAGGTATCCGGCCCACCACTTCAGTATCATTTTCATAACGCCTCCTTTTTTATAATAAACGTCAAAACCGTGCCGCAGGACGCTAAGAAAACGTGAAAAAAACTAACCCGCTTTGGTAGTATTCGCCGATATGCTTTCAATGTACATCCGCAATTCCTCATCGCTTCTGTTCATTTTCTTCTTCAGCCGCGCAAACAAAGCGGCCTCCTGCCCCGGTTCGTATACCAGGTCCTCATCAGTAATCCTGTAATCATTTTCTTTGATCTTCTCTTTTACATCGTGCCAGGGCATCGCAAGTTTTAACGGTTCCATAACTGGTGATTTGATTATACCTAAAACTGCAAAACACAGGCCACCTGTGTAGGTGAAAAAACGGTAAAAATAATTTTGCTAAATTTTTTAGTAATTCATAATTTAGCTGAAGAAAATCAAAAGCTCATGTACATCAACTGTAAAACCTGGTTCAGTTTCCGGTACGGAACCCTTCAGACTGAGGAACTTGTGGACGCGGCCGCTGAAGCAGGGGTTGATGCCCTGGCGCTAACGAATATCAACAGCACCTGCGACCTGTGGACCTTCGTGGCGCTTTGTAAAGCAAAAAACATCCGACCCATAGCCGGGGTGGAAATCAGGAACGGCAACAAGTTCCTCTACCTGTTGCTCGCGGCCAATAACAACGGACTGGAGGCGATGCACCGGTTTCTGTCCGAGCATTTGCAGGAGAACAGGCTTTTCCCTGAAAACGCGGGAGCCAATACAGTGTTCAATGAAAAAACAGATGGATTCATTGTTTACCCGCCCGGCACAAAAGCACCCGACCAACTGGAAACGCATGAATACATCGGCATACAACCCGCGGAACTCACCAAATTGTACGGCGTCAATATGGAACGGTACGGCCACAAATTTGTGGTGCGTCAACCTGTTACTTTCAGAAACGCACAACAATACGCCATGCACCGTTTACTGCGGGCCATTGATGAGAATGCCCTGTTGTCCAGGTTACCAGCCGATAGTGTAGCCGGAGAACACGAAACATTTCTTGCTGTTGAAATGCTCCGGGATTTGTTCAAACATCACTCCAGATTGGTCACGAACACGTATGAACTGATGAACGCGTGCACCGTGGAGATGGATTTCAGAACGGATAAAACAAAGGCGAGTTTTAACCCTACCAAAGAAGCCGACCGGCAGCACCTGGCAAAACTGGCGCACGAAGGCTGCCGGGAAAGATATGGCAACAGTCCCAGGTACGAAGAAGCGGTGCAGCGAGTAGACAAAGAACTCGCCATCATCAACAAACTCGGGTTCAATGCGTACTTCATGATCACCTGGGACATCATCCGGTACGCACAGCGCAAGGGCTATTATTATGTAGGAAGAGGAAGCGGCGCCAACTCCATCGTAGCGTATTGCCTGTACATTACAGAAGTGGATCCTATTGAACTGAATCTTTATTTTGAACGGTTCCTGAACCCGCAAAGAACCGCTCCGCCTGATTTTGATATCGACTTTTCCTGGACCGACCGGGACGATATCATCGCGTACGTTTTTGAAAAGTACGGAAAAGACCATGTTGCCTTACTGGGGATGTATGCCACGTTTCAGCAGAATGCGCTTATCAGAGAATTGGGTAAGGTATTCGGATTGCCGAAAGAAGAAATAGACCAGTTGTCGGAAGGAGGCCCGGCAGATGATGCGATCAAGAAAAACATTCTCGGTTATGCGCTGTTACTCAGAGACTTCCCCAACCACCTTTCCATTCACCCGGGGGGCATACTGATCTCAGAAGCGCCGATCGCCCGCTACGCCACTACCGATCTCCCGCCGAAAGGATTCCCCACAGCGCAGATAGATATGCACGTGGCGGAAGACATTAACCTGATCAAGCTGGACATTCTCAGCCAACGCGGACTGGGCCATATCAGAGACGCCCTGAAATACATCCGGGAGAACAGGCAGGTGAACATCAACATCCACGATGTGGAGAAATTCAAAAACGATGCGGCCGTCAGGGAAAACCTGAAGAAAGCGCACACCATTGGGTGTTTTTACATTGAAAGCCCGGGTATGCGGCAACTCCTACAGAAACTGCGTTGCAGCGAATACCTTACGCTGGTGGCAGCCAGTTCAATTATACGCCCCGGAGTAGCCAGCAGCGGCATGATGCGCGCTTATGTGGAGCGGTTCCACGACCGCAACAAGGTACGGTACGAACACCCCGTAATGCAGGAATTACTGGAAGACACATTCGGAGTAATGGTGTACCAGGAAGATGTGATTAAAGTAGCGCACCATTTCGCGGGAATGGACATGGCCGATGCCGATGTATTGCGCCGCGCCATGAGCGGAAAATACCGCGGCAACAAAGAGATGCTCCGGATCAAGGCACAGTTCTTTTCCAATTGCCGGGCACTGGGTCGGGAGGACGAAGCCACGGCTGAAATATGGCGGCAGATAGAATCATTCGGCGGATACAGTTTCTCCAAGGCGCACTCCGCTTCCTTCGCGGTGGAGAGCTACCAAAGTCTTTACCTGAAAACGTATTACCCGAAAGAGTTCATGGTAGCAGTCATCAACAACTTCGGCGGCTTTTATTCCAGGGAACTGTATTTCTATGAACTGCATAAAACCGGGGCCGCAATACATCCGCCCTGCATCAACGAGAGCCATGTGTACAC
>CAMLPA010000458.1 GCA_946481605.1 uncultured Flavihumibacter sp.
AACGGTTGGTGAAGCCATGATTATTTATTGAACCTGAACAGCACTGAGATGAACATACGAAATACATTTTTGAAAGCAGGAGTAGTATTACCTGTAATGATCACTACTTTTTTTCTTTCCTCCTGCAAAAAAGAATATCCGGATTATCCCTATAATGAAATCACCTCCTTCGAAGTGAAAATAGCGGAAGAAAATATACTGAAAGCTGTGCTGGAAGGGAACGAGATTATTTTATACTGGCCGCCGTTTCAACCTGTGCCCGATTCAATTGCTCCTGAAATATCCGTTTCTGATCGTGCAGCAATCAGTCCGGCAAGTGGAGCAAAAATTCCTTTTTCAGATGGTTTCACTTACAGTGTAACAGCGCAGGACGGTAGTGTTCAGTCATTTAAATTGAAAATATCGGCCAATACCCCTGACCCGGGTTTCTATATGAGAACGGACGCAACAAACGGTGTTTATAACCTTAACATAGAAGGGAGTTTCAATCAAATCGCCGGTAATTATATCGTTCCGGATACGTTTGCCACCAAGGTATATTTCTTCAATGCCAAAGTTGGAGAAGTGAATGTAACAAAGTATATCAGTTCCCTCGCCCAGATCCGGATTCAGATCAATATACCTGCCACCATTGATACAGGGTACTACAACTTCAGGGTCATCTCCGGAAAATATTCATTTGAGCCGGAGGAAAAACTCCGCATCTACTATTATGATCCGGGTATTATATGGCCTTATACAACTGAACTGAAACCGGGGAATAGTACCATCTTAAATACAGGTATTGGCGTTCATGCTGAAGGCCCTACCAAAATTGAAAAAGTAAGGCTTCGTTCCGCTACCGATAGTTCTCTTCATGAACTGGAACTGGTATCGGTGGAAGAAGGAAAAATAACCGTGAAGGTACCGGATCAATTTCCAACCGGAACTTATAACGGAATTGAACTTACATCTCCGGCGTTTCCCAATGGCTTCATGAATAATATTCTGAATGCCCGTAGAAGATTTGTTGTTTCCAACTGATTCACATGATAAGTTAACCATTTTCTTTCCTATCCATGCTCCCCGGCAGGCAATAAAAATCAATACCTTTATTGTCTGCCATTTTTTTAAGTATGGAAAACTTCAATTGGACCAGCTTCACGCTTCGCATCGCTATAAAAGCACCAATTCAGCAATTGTACAATGCCTGGGCGCAACCTTCAGCAATCACAAAATGGTTCCTGGAAACCGCTGTCAATACTTCCGCGGGTGGAAACCCAATCGACCCATCTCTCCCAGCCAATGCGGGTGACACTTACCAATGGACATGGTTCGTATATGATGAAGTGGAGAAAGGCCAATTCCTCGAAGCGAACGGCGTAAACAACCTGAAATTTTCTTTTGCCGGCCCATGTGTAGTGGAGATTACCCTCCGGGAAGAATATGAATACACCGTGGTAACGCTTACGCAATCGAACATTCCTACCGATGATGCGGCTAAAAAGAATATCCGCCTGGGTTGCTACAATGGCTGGAGTTTTTACCTGGTGAACCTGAAATCGGTGTACGAAGGCGGCATCGACCTCCGCAACAAAGACACGCGTTTCCCGCCCATGCTCAACAATTAAGGCCGTACCACCATCACGGAAGCGGGATGTATCTCCGCGGAAATACGCTTCTGCTTTCCGAGGTATTCACCATCCACCTGGAAAGGGTATGCTTTCTTCGCCTCAATCTTCGCGTTCCTGCACGAAATGATCTCGATGGCCGAAGGATCGAAAGGTTTCCGG
Source organism: uncultured Flavihumibacter sp. (assembly GCA_946481605.1). The sequence continues at coordinate 1,773 of CAMLPA010000458.1, forward strand.
GTAATCATCATCGACATCAGTTCGCGGAAAGCCATTCTGCGTACAATCACCAGTTCAAATAACCCGTCGTCCGGTTTGCCCTGCGGGTTGATGACGGCCCCCGTTCCATACCTTGCCGCGTTCGCCACCACAATCATCAGGGCTTTGCGTTGCAGCAAACGGCCATCCGCACGGATCGTGAGCGGCATATAGATGCGCGAACCAATCATACGGAATAACGCACGCGCGTAACCGAGCATCCCCCGTTGGGGTATCTGCTCAAAATGCCGGAGGATAGTGGCGTTCCAGCCCATATCGCTGAGGTGGATGCACCATTCGCCATTCACACAGACCAGGTCCAGCGGACGTGCATCTCCGGAAACAACCAGTTCTAATGCATCGTTGATATTAGAGGGAACACCCAGTTCGGTGGCCATTCCATTAGCCGATCCCGTTGGAAGTATGGCCAGCGGCGTTTTTAGATGCTCCTGCTTCAGCAGTCCCGCCATCATTTTAATGGTACCATCGCCCCCTGCGGCGACAATGCGTTCAGGAGAAAAATCCTTTATTTGCTGGAGGATCAAGGGTTCATTGTCCGTATTGGTATCAATGGTGTGGAAGGCCAGCGTGTGCTCCTTCCCCCCGAACCATTCGCGCACAATGGATTCCCAATTCTTATTGTTGGCTCCGGAAGCGGGATTGATAATGAACAATAGACGCATATATCGGTTTTACTGAATTCAGGTATGGTTTTTTAAGAGAAAAGATCGTACCAGCAACAGGCGTATGCACAACAACACCATTCGGAAAGGGTTTATAAAAAGAGGACTCGTGGTACGGGTGTACCGTGGATTCGGCCATAAGAACCGGATGCAGGTATTCGGCCATGTGTTGTTTTCCCGGAAAGAGCGTAAAAGAAAGAAAAAACGGCTCCTCGGAAACATGAAGGCGCTGCTGGACCTGTTTTTCGTGAAACCGGTCTTTAAAGCAGAAGTGGTATTGGAATGGGAAGGTAAACAGATTAGCGCTTTAACAGAGGAAGATGGGTTTTTCCGGTTGGAATGGGAGTCCACGGAATCCGTGCCTGCCGGAGAACACAAGGTGCAGGTGCGGTATACAAATGGGAAACAGGTGCTTTCAGGGGAAGGCTCGGTAATTGTACCGCACGTTACGCAACTGGGCATCATCTCCGATATCGATGATACCCTGCTGATCTCTCACTCCTCCACCATCATCAAAAGACTACTAACGCTTTTCAGGCACCATGCAGGCTCGCGCAGGGCATTTGAAGGCGTAGCCGATTTCTACCGGAAACTTCAATATACACATACCGATAAGGAGAATCCCAACCCCTTCTTTTATGTGTCCAGCAGCGAATGGAACCTTTACCCTTACCTGCAGGTATTCTTCGACGTGCATAAATTTCCCAGGGGCGTTTTCCTGCTGAATCAGCTCAAGCGTTGGTACAATCTCCTGGCTTCCGGACAAACCAAACACAGCGGAAAATTCGTGCGCATCATCCGTATTATGGAGGCTTTTCCCAAACAATCTTTCCTGCTCATCGGTGATAACACCCAGCAAGACCCTGAGATTTACGCGGCGGTAGCGGCGTATTTTCCACAGCGGGTAAAGGCCGTTTTTATCCGTATGGTATTGCCGGGAAAAAAACGGACCACTGAAGCACAACTCAAAGTGGTAAAGGAACTCAATATTCCCTATTGTATTTTCAGAGACACACCCGAAGCCGAGGTGTTCGCCAAACAGCATGGACTGTTACCCGGAATCTTGTAGCTTTAGCAAAAGACCGCAATGAAAAGAAGTGCTATCGTTCCGATGCCGGA
>CAMLPA010000459.1 GCA_946481605.1 uncultured Flavihumibacter sp.
GCTTCGTTCGGGTTAATTTGTGGTTTCGATACATCGGGTCAGCAGAAATTCGTTGTATCTTAGCCGCAAACACCTTTCATGCGCAAACCTTTTTTGTTGTTGCTCACCCTCTGCTGCACACAGTACCTTTTCGCGCAGCAGTTCACGACTAAATCAAACGGTAAAATCAGGCTCACAGATGCAGGCGCTGCTTTCTTCGCTTCGCTTCCGCTGAAATGCCTGAACAAAGAATATCCTTATAAAACGGGGATTGTATTTGGGAATGAAACGCAGGTGGTCGCGCCCAAAAATTACCATCCCGCATTCTTCGGGTGTTTCGATTGGCACTCCAGTGTACATGGTCATTGGGTGCTGGTGAAGATGCTGCGCCATTTTCCTTCTATTCCACAGGCTGTCACCATTAAGCAGCAACTCTCTGAACATTTGTCAAAAGAAAATATAGAAAAGGAATTGCAGTTGTTCAGCGGCGAGAATGCCAGCTTCGAACGTATCTATGGCTGGGCCTGGTTCCTGCAACTGCACCGCGAACTCGTGCTGTGGAACGATCCCTGGGCGCAACAACTGGCTGCAAACCTGGAGCCGCTGAGCAAACATTTTTCTTCCGCATGGATCAGCTTTCTTTCGCGACTGGCTTATCCGATCAGGGTGGGAGAGCATACCAATCTTGCGTTCGGACTTAATCTTACCTGGGATTACGCGGAAACCGTGAAAGATACCGCGCTCCAGCAGGCGATCAGCAAAGCGGCTTTCCGCTTCTATGAAAAAGATGTGAACGCTCCGATTGTGTATGAACCCGGCGGTTATGATTTTTTAAGTCCTTCCCTGGAGGAAGCAAGGCTGATGTCGAAGCTGATGCCGGCTTCCGCTTACCGGCCCTGGTTAAAACAATTCCTGCCCCAATTGTTCACCGACCCTGCTTCGGTATTAAAAATCGCGATCGTGAACGATCGTACCGATGGGAAACTGGTGCATCTTGATGGGCTGAACCTGAGCCGTTCCTGGTGCCTGAACGCGATTGCGGAGAAATTGCCGGTGCAGGAAGGACTTCCTTTAAGGAAGCTGGCAGAAAAGCACCTGGAAGCGGCATTGCCCAATGTAGCTTCCGGCGATTATGCGGGGGAACACTGGCTCGCTTCATTCGCTACTTATGCACTGATGCCGTAAATAAAAGAGAGGGCGTTTTCAAGGCGCCCTCTTCAAGATAAAACAAGGATAACTCGAAATATCGGGTGGGTTATCCTCACGCCTTTAAAATTACAGAAAAAATCCGCGATAAAACAACCATCAAACGTTTGAAGGCAGGATGCTGCTCATTTTTCAGTACTTTCCTACCTAAAATCGTTTGCTATATGTTGAAGAACTCGCTCGTTGCTGCGGCTTTCCTGATGATCGCGGCCAGCCCGCAGGCACAGGATGCGGCATTTACACCCTTGTTTAACGGAAAAGATTTGTCAGGATGGAAACAACTGGGCGGCAAAGCGCAGTATGTGGTAGAAAATGGTACAATTACCGGTATAACTGTTGCCAAAACCCCGAACTCCTTTCTTGTAACGGAAAAAGAATACGGAGACTTTATTCTTGAACTGGATATGTGGATGGACAGTGCCGCAAACAGTGGCATACAGGTGCGCAGTTTGTCTAAGCCCGATTATCTCAATGGACGCGTACACGGTTATCAGGTAGAAGTCGATCCTTCCGAACGCGGCTGGAGCGGCGGCGTGTATGATGAGTCGCGCAGAGGTTGGTTGTATCCGATGGAACTTAATCCTTCTTCCAAAAAACTGTTTAAACTCGGCGCATGGAACCATTACAGGGTTGAGTTCGTGGGCAATACGCTCCGCACTTTCCTGAACGGTAAATCCGCGGCTTATGTGATTGATGACGCCAACAGTAAAGGGTTCATCGCTTTACAGGTGCATTCCATCGGCAATGAAAAAGAAGCCGGAAGAAAGATCCGCTGGAAGAATGTGCGTATTCAGACAAAAAATGTAAAACCCACAGCATACGACGGCAAGATGAAGGTCGTGAACATGCTGCCCAATAACCTTTCCGCAGAAGAAAAGAAAAGCGGTTACACTTTACTGTGGGACGGCGTTTCTACCAAAGGCTGGAAGGGGGCCTATAAAAATACGTTCCCTGAAAAAGGCTGGAAGATTGAAAACGGCGAACTCGTGGTGCTGTCTTCCAATGGTGGTGAGTCTACCAACGGCGGAGACATCGTTACCGAAAAAATGTTCAGCGCCTTTGTGCTGGAATTTGATTTTAAATTATCGAAAGGCGCCAATAGCGGCGTGAAATATTTTGTAACGGAATCAGAAAACAATGCCGGCTCCGCGATTGGCCTGGAGTTCCAGGTACTGGATGATGCCGTTCACCCTGATGCCAAACTGGGGGCGGCAGGGAACCGCACCATCGCTTCTTTGTACGACCTTATTCCTTCCTATAAACATCCGAATGCAATTAAACCTATAGGTGAATGGAATAAGGGCATGGTAGTGGTGTATCCCGATAACCGTGTGGAACACTGGCTGAATGGTATACGCGTGTTGCATTATGAACGCGGCAGCCAGTATTTTATCGGGTTGGTGGCCAGGAGCAAATATGCACAGTGGAAAGATTTCGGCATGGCAAAAGAAGGCCGGATATTGCTCCAGGATCATGGTGACGAAGTGCGTTTCAGAAGTGTCAAAATCAAAACCCTCTAAACTTTATAAAACGATTGACTATGCAGGATTCACGCAGAAAATTCATCAGGAACGGCGCTTTGGCCGCTACCGGGGTATGGATGGGCTTGCCCGGTTTCTCCGCGAAGAGTTACAACAATATACTTGGTTCTAATGATCGGTTGCGCGTCGGCGTTATAGGTTTCTCCGACCGCTTTAAAGATGCGTTGTTCCCCTCTTTTCAGGCCCACAAAGGCGCCTTCAATGCGGAGATCGTGGCCATTTCAGATATTTGGAAACTTCGGCGCGAAGAAGGGACCGAGTGGATCAAGAGTCGTACGGGACAAGCGGTTCAGCCTTTTGTAAACAACGAGGCGTTGTACAATAGTAAGTCTGTGGATGCGGTCATCATCAGTACCGCCGACTTCCAACACGCACTGCACGCCATCGAAGCAGTTAAAGCGGGTTGCGATGCGTATGTGGAAAAACCTTTCGCGGAAACGATGAGCGACAACCGTGCTGCCCTGAAAGCAATCCGGGAGAGTAAGAAAATAGTGCAGATTGGCTCTCAGCGCCGCAGTGGCGGCAACTACCATGCGGCCAACGAATACATCCGGAGCGGTAAGTTCGGCAACATCACCATGGTTGACCTGGTGTGGAACGTGAACCAGCCCGGGAGATGGCGCCGTCCCGAACTCGTGGCGCAATGCAAAGAAGCTGATCTGGATTGGAAAAGATTCCTGCTAAACCGTCCGTTTGAAAACTTTGACCCCCGTAAATACCTTGAATACCGTCTTTTCTGGCCTTATTCTTCCGGTATGCCCGGACAATGGATGAGCCATCAGATCGATACCGTGCACTGGTTCTCCGGACTCAAACATCCGCGCAGCGTTGTCGCCAACGGCGGCATCTACCAATGGAA
>CAMLPA010000460.1 GCA_946481605.1 uncultured Flavihumibacter sp.
TATCGGCATATTATCGGCTTCAAATGGTGAACTCCTGTTCTTTCTGCAAAGAAAGTCCTTTTTTAAAGGCTTTTGTGATCCCTAAAACCAGGAAGGCTCCCATCATATAGGGCACATATTCATTTAAAAGCAGTTTGAAAGGAATACGCACCATACCAGCAAGGGCATCTTTAAAAAAAAGATAGAACACATATCGCACAAGCATTCCTCCAAACACAAATACAAGCAAGGCTAATACAATTGAATAAAGAGACCGGATATTTTTGTTTGAAAATGCATTTCCCTTAGATATTCTGATTATAATTTTCACCGGAACCACCAACAACATATACAACAAAACAACACCAAACGCAAGTAATCCCCAAAGCAACCACGACAACATATCGTATCTGCTCTTTGAAATTTCAAACATTACATCCCCCTTACCACCAATAGTGGTGATGTTATTTTCATAAAAGATGTAAGGAACTTTTACATACCCCATTTTGTTCTTCGTGGCAAGTTGATTCAAATAGTATATTCGTTTTTCACCATCTACCACCGTGTACCTGCTCATTATATGAACGAGGATATAATTAGTTAACACAAAAAAGTACCTTACCTCTTTTTTCTTGTAAGGTCTCAACGGTTCATAATAAAACCCTTTTTTAAGACCCCAGGCTCCAGCACTAAATCCTTGCAGCAAACCTCCTTCATCACGTTTCTCTTTCCAATAGCTACTGTCCTCTATTTTCTTTTGTAACCTTGCGAATTCCGCATAGCGCATTAAGGAATCAGAGCGAAGCCACGCCTGCTCCTCCTTGTTCAAGCCCCAAAAATCTACTTTAACCTTATTTCGCTGCCATTCAAAGCCAAAAGGGAGTATGGCTACAACAATCAGAATTGCTAAAAACACCATCAGGAGAACATCCCAATGTTTTAAAAAATACTTTGATCGCATAAGATGGTTTTATGGATGCAAAGTAATAATTATTTATTGATAAACAATAATTATTAATCTAAAAACAATATTAGTATTCTACCTTATAATCTTTTCTGAATGCTTCACCGCTCCATGCTTTCCGTGCCGTCCACGCCTCCGGCGCATCCGTCCAGAAGGGATGTTCAGCGGAAAGTCCCAGCGGAAGAAAGCCCAATGTGGCCATATACAAACTTCCGGTGGAAGTATAATAATCGGCAATCATGGGCTGGGAACCGCAGAAGCCAAGCATCAGCCAGCCTTCTTTGTTGAAGTTGTTGCCATTGCCATACATATTGCGCATCACAGCCGACAGCCCGCTTCGTACCTGGGCGGGACTAATGTGTTGCGGTAATTTTTCCATCAGTGCCACCTGTGCCAAAGCCTGGAACGCGCCAGTTCGATAGGTGATAGAACGTCCGAACGGAGGATAATACCCTTCCGGTGTAATTATTCTTTCCAGGAATTCTGCGTGCCGCACCATCCTTTTTAAAGCCTGCTCATATTGTGCTGCTCTGGTCATCTTTTTCTCTGTGGTAACCGCGAGCAGGTCCACCAGCATGGGATGTATCACGTAAGAATTGTAATAATCCATGCTGAAATGTTCGCCATCCTTGTACCAGCTATCACCGGTGTACCATTCCTCCATTTTTCGGATGGCGAGATCAATACGGAAAGGATCATGTCCGGCACCTATTTTCAATAGAAAACCTTCCGTTAATCCGGCGAAGAGCAACCAGTTGTTGTAAGCTCCTTTCCGGTCGCGCAACGACTTGAATTCGGTTATCCATCGCTGTTTGGTGGTTTCATCCAGTGGCTCCCACAAAGCGGCGGGTGCGCGTAAAAAAGCGTGGGAAATATAAGCTGCGTCCACAATGGGCTGTGCGTCTTTACGGAAATGAAGATAATCTGGCGAAGCAGGATCCACGGCATTTGCAAGTCCTTTTAACAGCGCGGTCCTCAATGTTTTCCGTTTTTTCCCTTCTGTAGTGGCATCATCCGGGAGCGCGAGCCAAGGCGCTATTCCAGCTATGGTTCTGCCCACCGCTTCCAGGTAAGTTACCGATGGATTGAGCGCGAAGCCCGGCGCTTTTTCAACGGGCATATTCTTTTTTAACGTACCATTCGCCAGGTTCATGACCACCGGGGCACTCATTTTATAAAGTAACTCCGACCAGTATGCGCGGTCATCAGAACCGGAAAACAAGTGCGTATCAATTGATGTTGCATTGTTTTCAGCAGCGAACAATTTCCCGCCCACTGCAGACATGATCCCGGCAAGGGATATATTTTTCAGAAACGATCTCCGTTCTTTCATGGCAATAAATTTAAGAGAGCCTTAGTGGTTTTACAGGTACCATTTTTTGTAGCGGAGCAAGGCTTCTATAAAATAGTAATCGGCATAAGTAAGTGGCACGTCCACTTCTTCTTTGAAGGGAAGAGCGCCTACACTATGTTTCAGCAGGAATCCACCATTGGTTCCCAATGCTGCGCGGTACACATTCGTATCGGCCAGCGAACGGATCATGGTTTCGGCGGCGGCAACAAACTTTCTCCGTTCATTTCCTTTGGTGAACTGTCCTAACTCCAGTAAAGCGGAAGCCATTAAAGCGCCAGCGGAAGCATCGCGCAAAGTAGTATCTGAAGCGGGCGCATCAAAATCCCAATAAGGTATTTTATCGGCAGGAAGATTGGGATGGTTGAGGATAAAACCCGCAACTTTTTTAGCCTGCTCCAGGTATTTTTTATCCCGTGTAAAGCGGTACATCATGGTGTAACCGTACAGCGCCCATCCTTGTCCGCGGCTCCATGCGGACTGATCGTTCAGTCCCTGCCAGGTTTTCTTTTGTGCCGGCATACCGGAGTTGAGGTCATAATCTACCACATGGTAACAACTATTATCTGGTCTGAAATGATTTGCCAGGGTGGTGTTGGCGTGGTTCACCGCGATGTCCCAATATTTTTTAGCCCCGCCGTCGCGAGTTACCCAGGAAAGCAGTTCCAGGTTCATCATATTGTCGATGATTACCGGGGCATTGAACCGCTTGCTTGTGTTCCAGGATTGAATGGCTTTCATAGCCGGTTTGTACCGGGTGGAAAGTGCTTCAGCCGCATTGTGAACCGGGGTTCTGTAGGCCGTATCGCCGGTGATGCGGTAGGCGTTGCCGAAACTGCAAAAGATCATAAAACCAACATCATGGTTACCAGTAAAATGCTGCACCTTTTTCTGTAAGCGAAGCCGCGCTTCGGCTTCTTTCCGGATCGTTGCATCTTTGGAATACTCATAGATATACCAAAGTGTTCCGGGATAAAAACCGGAGGTCCACCATTCCACATCACTCAGCACAAGTTTGTTTGCCTGCTGCTGAAAGGTTCGCGGCATCTTGTTTTCAGGCGTTTTTGCAGCCAACACTTTATATTGTTCCACCGCAAATTTCATCTGTTCATCAATCAACACCTTCATCTTTTGTTGGGAAAAGGCAAATTGTTGCGCAAGCAGCAGCAGTAAAAAAATGCAGGTTCTTTTCATCAGTTGCAGTAGGTTTTCTGTTTTACAAATAACTTCTTACTGGCAAGATATGCAGAACAGGATTGCGATTTTCACGCAAACGGTTGATGAAATTT
>CAMLPA010000461.1 GCA_946481605.1 uncultured Flavihumibacter sp.
CCGACCTTCGGGTTATGAGCCCGACGAGCTACCGCTGCTCTACTTCGCGATGTGGAGTGCAAAGGTAAGGGGCTGATTTTTAACGGCCAAATCTTTTTCAAAAATTTCTCCGCATTATAAAAACAAAGAGGGCGTACCACACTGATACGCCCCCGGCACAACAATAAAACACGAGACTGTTCAGGAACGTCGTGCTACTGTACTCGCCCCACTTTGCTTAATATCTTTGGCCGTAGCGCTTCCTTTGAAATAAATATCTGAAGCACCGCTGGCGCTGGCGGCAATTTCTTTGTTTACGCTGACCTGGATATCAGAGGCACCGCTGGCGGATGCTTTGCAGTATTCCGTTTCAAGGCCATAGGCTTTAATATCCGATGCGCCGCTCACCTCCAGTTTGGCGTGCTGTGCTTTTCCCGCCAGGAAAGAATCCGAACTACCGCTCTGGTGCACAGCCAGGTTCTTCACGTCCAGTGTGCCTTTGAAATCGGAAGAACCGGACAAATTGATCTCCAGATCGTCCTGCTTCAATACCCCGGAAATAAGGACATCGCAGGCGCCAGACGCGCTTATCTTATGCAATACAGGTGCAGAGATGTAGGCCTTTAAAGGTTTTCCAATGCGGTTAAACGATTTCATCCCCTTCTCTGCATAAATCCTTAAAACACCGTCTTTCACCTCGGTTTTGAGGTAGGGCACCAGTTTTTTTTCTGAAGCGCTTACAGCTAAAGCAATGTCATCAGACTGAGAAATATACAGGTCAATTCCCCCCGACACTTCCACCGCAACAAACTTTTCAATGTTGCGCGGCGTTACGTTTTCATCTACCACAATCTTCTCCTGTGCTATTGCGGAGAAAGATGCCAGGAAGCATCCTGCTAAAAAAAGAAGATTTTTCATGTGCTTACTTTTATAGGTTTTGCTACTGAATACACCTGTGGTACGTTACTGCAAAGGAAATGTTACAAGTTTTTGGCAAAAAAATAACGGAAGCATACCTTTGGACCGTCTTTCAAAGGAGCTCCAACGTAAAGACATCAAGTTCCCGGGGTGCTTAATTCACATTAGTGAAAGCTGAGATCATACCCGTAGAACCTGGACAGGGTAATGCCTGCGCAGGGAAGGTGGAAGGATTCGCGCAATATTGTTCTCCCCTCTTCACAATCGCAGCATTTCCAAATTCAATTTTTCAACTTTAAAAAAGAAACATGAAAAAATTGTTTTTGGGGATATGCTTGTTTGTATTTTCCCCAATGCTATTCGCCCAATCTATTTCGGGCAAAATCACCGATGCCGTTACCGGAGAAGTTATTGCCGGGGCATCCGTTCAGTTGGTAAATCATTTCGCGGTTTCAGCCGGCTCCAAAGGAGAATTCCGTATTGCTCCCGTTAAGCCGGGCAGTTATTTATTGAAAATCAGCGCTGTCGGCTTCGAAGACACCCAGCTACAGGCCCAGGTGCCCGGCGCTGAAAACCTGAACATCAGGCTCAGCCGCACGGAACTGCTGCTGCAACCCATTGAGGTGAGGGCCACCCGTGCTTCAGAAATAGCCCCGTTCTCGAAAACCAATCTCACCAAAAAGGACCTGGAAAAGAACAATATTGGCCAGGACCTGCCTTTCCTGCTGCAACAAACACCTTCGATGGTAGTAAGTTCCGACGCGGGAAACGGGGTTGGCTACACCGGATGGCGCATCAGGGGAACAGATGCGCAACGCATTAACATGACCATCAACGGGATTCCTTATAATGATCCGGAATCTCATGGTACTTTCTTTGTAAACCTCCCCGATTTTGCCTCTTCCGTGAGCAGCGTACAGATACAACGCGGCGTGGGCACTTCTACCAACGGCGCGGGCGCATTCGGCGGCACCATCAATTTCAGTACCAACGAATTCAATGAGAAGGCTTACGGCGAAGCCAATAACTCCTACGGCTCCTTCAATACCTGGAAACATACGGTAAAAGCAGGTTCAGGCCTGCTGAACAACCATTTCACCATTGATGCACGCTTTTCCAAGATCGCCAGCGACGGCTTCGTGGACCGCGCCACCTCCGATCTGAAATCGGCCTACCTTTCAGCGGCATGGCTCAATGAAAAGAGCTCCGTACGCCTTAATGTGATCACCGGGAAAGAAAAAACTTACCAATCCTGGAATGGGCTGCCGGAAAGTAAACTCGACAACGACCGCACTTACAACTCGGTAGGCACCGAAAAGCCCGGAACGCCCTACGACAACGAGACCGATAACTATCAGCAGGACCATTATCAACTGTTTTACAACCAGGAACTGTCGTCAAAACTCAAACTCAATACGGCATTTTTCCTTTCAAGGGGCCGCGGTTATTATGAGCAGTACAAAGCAGATCAATCCTTCTCCGACTACGGACTTGCTGATCCGGAAGTAAACGGGAACCCGGTTTCAGAAACGGATCTGATCAGACAACTCTGGCTCGACAACCATTTCTACGGCGGCATATTCTCCCTTCAATACAATAACGGGAAACATGAACTCACGTATGGCGGCGGCGTAAACCAGTACGATGGCAAGCACTATGGCAAAGTGATCTGGGCCGAAACAAGCATCCCGAAAGATTATGAATGGTACAATTACACCGCCATGAAGCGCGACTTCAACACCTACGCCAAATGGCAGTTTGAAGCATTCCGCAATTTCTACACCTTCGCCGACCTGCAATTCAGGTATGTGAAGTACGATATCGACGGGTTCAGAAGTACACCCGGGGTAAGCGCTTACAACCAATACCGCTTCTTCAACCCAAAAGCTGGCGTATCCTATCTTTTCGGCAATGGCTTTACCGCTTTCGCCTCCTACTCTATCGGGCAGAAAGAACCCAACCGGGATGATTTTGAAGCAGGCGCTTTATCCAAACCCAAACATGAATTGCTCCGCAACATTGAATCCGGTCTGCAGTTCAGGAACAGCCGTTACCAACTCGCGGCCACGTTCTACCACATGGATTACAAAAACCAACTGATCCCTACCGGGAAGATAAATGATGTGGGTGCAGCAACGCGTGTGAACATCCCCGATAGTTACAGAATGGGCATTGAACTGGAAGCAGCAGCACGTATTGCAGACTGGGCAAGCATTTCCGCCAACCTGACACTGAGCAGAAACAAGGTAAAGAACATTACTGTGTACTACGACAATTATGATGATCCGAACTACACACAATTATCAGAAACATTGAAGAAGGCCGATATTGCCTTCTCCCCTTCCGTGGTATCTTCTTTCTCCCTTGATCTTATTCCATTCAAACATGCGCGGGTTAGTCTGCCCGGAAAATATGTTGGTCGCCAGTACCTTGATAACACTTCGCGCAAAGAAAGAAGTCTGGATGATTTTTATGTGCAGGACCTGAGAATCCAATACAGTGTCCAACAGAAACTCGTTCCGGAACTCACGCTGATGTTTCATGTAAACAATGTGTTCGACCGTAAATATGAACCCAACGGGTACACCTTCAGCTACCAGTACGGCGGCGCTTTTACTACCGAGAACTACTACTATCCGATGGCCGGTGTGAATTGGATGGTGGGCGCGAACATCAGGTTTTA
>CAMLPA010000462.1 GCA_946481605.1 uncultured Flavihumibacter sp.
CCATCTTCATAAGGCTCCAGTTTCGCGTTCCACAACTTGTGTACGAAGTCGAGACTTTGTTTTTCCTTATTCACCAATGAAGCAGATGCCGTGGTAGCAATTAAGCCGAGAGAATGCCGGAGTTTTTTTACGGTACCGGCCTGTAAAATAAATTCTGGTCTTGAGCCATCCAGTTCAAACTGGTCTTCAAAGCTGTCTATTCCTTTGGAGCGGAGAAACTGCTGAAATCTTTTGGCATAATCCTCCTGCCAGACTTTGTCTTTTCCGAACCAGGTATAATCCATTGCGATGTTCATGGGTACGCGCCAGGAATCGTAACGGAAGGCCGCGGGCATCCAGCGGGTGGAATGCGGCGCGCCACTGAACTCCGCATAGTCGGGGTTCAGCGCCGTTACGGGATGCGTGGTCCTTTTCAGAAAGGCCCTGGAAGTGTCCGCGCAATCGCGGTAAAATTGTTCATGCCCGTCTTTGGCGTACACCGCCCATACTTCGTAGAAAGCAGGCAGGTGGTAGGAAGGATCGGTCCAGTTGTAATTGTTGCCTTCGGGTACAAAAGTGATTTGTTTGTGTTCTGTATTGATGAGGTTGTAGATGTTCCCCGTCCCGTTCTTCTTCCACATTTCATCGAGGATGAACCTAGCCTCGTTGTAATAATGTATCCCGGTATTGTTGCCCCATTTGTTCGCGGCGAACAGCAGACTGGTAATATAATACAACTCTCCATCGGAGGCGGAGCCCTCGGAATTCTTTTTCATCGTGGCGGGATTGAAACTCCACGCGAAATACCCTTTCCGGGGACCATCCTGGTGCTGAAGGTATTTCTTCGACCAACGCCATATTTTATCGAATACTTCTTTCTTATTCAGTTGTACTGCTACCATCATCCCGTAGGAAAGTCCTTCCGTACGCGCGTCTTTGTTCTTGATGTCCGACACATACGCCATGGAATCACCCACTTCAAAATAAATGCGGTCCGGCCCTTCGAAGAGGTCCTTATAGGCTTTTTCCACTTTCTTATCAATATCAGCCTGTTTATAGCCCGCTTCTTTAAAAAGGTTTCTGTAAGCGGCATTTTTAAATACCTTTTGCGTAGCTCCTTTCCCTTTTGAGCTATTATTTTGCGCCATGCCGCACAAGGGCAGAAAGCAGGCGATGAACAACGAACGGATTATGGGTTTCATATCACAAAACTTTCACGGATGATATATTATTCGACTAACGAGTACCAACAGCCGTAGTTGATTCTTTTACGGTCACACCTTGCAGCGCCAGCATCTTCGCCGCATAACGTTTGCCCAGTTCGCGGTAACCGGCGGCGCTGAAATGCAGCCTGTCGGCAACACCTTCGCAACCGGTAGAAGGAATGATGTGTGCGTTGGGAATGGATTGCGGGAGTTTGGCGATAATGGCGTTCATGCTCGCGCAGGCACCGTTCTGGTCGGTATTCACCATCTCGCCGGAAAGCAATGGAATTGAATTGGGGGCAAGTCCCAGGTCATTCAACAGGTTATCGTACACCCCTTTCACCTTTCGTGGCCAGGAGGTATCCCCGGTATTCGATTCGCCCTGGTGCAACAGTATACCTTTAATCACGCCATCCTTCTGCGCAATCTTCGCCATATCCACCAAACGCTGGTAGGGATTATCGTCGTACGATTTCAACATATTAATCATCCAGGAAGGTGCGGTGGCCACGTATTGCTTGTGGTTTTCTTTGTCGAAAAGTTCTATCCTGCAACCACCCACGGCCACATTGATCACCCCTATTTTTACTTTTTCGGGCAGGTTGGCCACCATTGTTCTCCCAAAATAATCGGCGGGCGTAAGACCGGTATTGCACCTTGAAAGCGGGGGCACGGCAGTGTACCATTCTCCTTTTTTCCGGCCTGTTTCCGGGCAATCCACCGCGGCCAGCACCCGGAAGCGCTCGTTCACCTGTTGTTTGTCTTCATCCTGTATTTTAGCGTGTCCCTCCATGTTGGATTGACCGAAACACAAATAGATATGGAAATTGGGGTCCTGCGCGAAGGCCGCGGCGCTTCCCATCAGGAACATTCCGACAACAGCAATGGCTTTTTTGAATCGTTTCATCCTTTCTGTATTGAGTTATTTAAAGAGAACCTGTGCAAACTGGTGGAGGTTGTTGCGCCAAACGGGCCAGGTATGTCCACCAGGGTATTCGTGGTAAGTGTATTTCAGTCCCATCGCATCAAATTTCTGACGCATGATCCTGCAATTTTCAAAAGCGATGTCTTCTTTTCCACCCATAGACACCCAGAGTTGCTTTACATTTTTATTGATGGAAGCAAGGTTTTTCTGAATGAAATCGTATTGCGGATCAGATATAGCGGGTTGGTTGGCGAACCAGCCGGAACTAAAAACCCCGAGGTATGAAAACATTTCATTGTTCCTGATGCCAGCGTGCAGGGTTTGAATACCGCCCATCGACAAACCCGCCAGTGCCCGTTTTGAGGATTCCGTGGCCACCCTGAAATTTTGTTCAATAAACGGGATCACAGATTGTTTCAGTTCCATTTCAAAGGAACGGAGCGCATTCTCCCCGAATCCGGCTCCGCCGGTATTGCCGTCCATCATCACGATCACCATAGGAACGGCTTTTCCTTCGGCGATTAAATTATCGAGGATCAGATCGGTTTTCCCCTGCTGTCCCCAGCCCCTTTCGTCTTCACCACCGCCGTGCAGGAGGTAAAGTATGGGGTAGCGCTGATCTGTATTTTTATCGTATCCCGGTGGGGTGTACACGAAGCAGCGTTTCCATCCGCCCATCTGGGAGAAATACCTTTTCTGACGGATATCGCCATGGGGAACATTTTTCGCCGCGTAGTAACCGCCGCCCGCGAAAGGAATTTCTATCCCACTGGCCATGCGCCCCATGCCATAAAAAGTTTCACTGGCGGGGTCGGCCACAGCGACACCATCGATCAGCACAGAATAGTAATGAAAGCCTTCTCCGATGGAATCGGTGGTAACAGACCAAACGCCGTCGGCGCCTTTCTGCATATCGTATTTTTTACCGAGGTCCACCTGCACCCGTTGTGCGTCGGGGGCTTTTAATTTAAACACAACCCGGCTATCGGGCATTACCTGCGGGTATTTGGCGGAACGGGTATTGGTTTCAGCCGAAGTACCCAGTACGGAGAACTTTTTAAACGTAGCGGGATTAACCGGTTTGAAGAGGAACTGAGAGAACATAAACAGTCCGTTCTTCCACACCTTAAAATCGTGGCCGCCTGGTTCAAGGTAATAAATATGGGGCACCCCGTTTTCGTCGAGGTATTCATGGGTTCTTTTGCTGTAGCGGAGCAAGCCATCGTTGTCGCCGCAGGATATCCAAAGGAGTTTGAGTTTCTCTTTGGCAGCCTGGGGATCGGGTACCAGTTGTTGCGGCTCCTTTGTATTGGGGGCAGAAGAGAAACCACCCACCCAGGCGAACTTATCGAGGTTGCCCAGACCGAAGTTCAGCGACTGTCCACCGCCCATGGAAAGGCCCGCAATGGCCCTGTGTTCGCGGTCGGAAAGCACTTTGTATTTTTTCTCCATGAAGGGGATCAGGTCGTT
>CAMLPA010000463.1 GCA_946481605.1 uncultured Flavihumibacter sp.
TCAATAATAGCCATCACCTCCCTCTCGCTGGGACTGTTCTCCTGCAGCAAGGACTTCCTCGACCGGGAGCCACCGGCCAGCCGTGATTCCGATGGCGCCATCACGAATGAAACCACTATGCGCCAGGCTGTAAACGGTATGTACGCCAAATTGCGTGACCCCGATCTTTATGGAAGAACACTTCCGATATGGGGCGACCTGCGCGCCGATAATATTTTCGTGCACCCCATCAATTCAGGACGGTACACGGAATACAACGATTATACATTCAACCGCGCCAATACATACGCACAGGATACCTGGGCCGATCTCTACAACGCCATCCTCCGCGCCAACAACATCATCAACGCAGAAGTGGCCGCCTCCGATGGCATCAACCAATTGCGCGGCGAAGCTTACGCCGTTCGCGCACTGATGTATTTTGAACTGCTGCGCAACTATGCCACGCGGTATACGGACAATCCATCCGGCGATGGTGTACCGCTGATCCTCGAATACGATCCTTTCGCGAAGCCCGCACGCAGCTCCAAAGAACGTGTGTACAACCAGGTGATCGACGACCTCGAAATGGCGGCTTCTCTTATGGAAGACGACAACGAGGACAATTCGTACATGTCTGCCTGGGCAGCCAAAGGACTACTCGCCCGCGCCCACCTTTACATGGGCAATTATGGCGAGGCCAAAACCGTTGCTGCAGATGTGGTCGCCAACAGCGGCTATACGCTGGCACCAGCCGGTCAACTGGCCAACTATTGGGAAGAACCCGCCGCCTCCGACGCGAAGCTGGAAACCCTCTTTGAAATATCCATCGATGGCATCGATAACACCGGCTCTAATGGTATCGACAATATGTACGAACAGGCCGGTTATGGCGACCTCGTGCCCACCAACGGAAGCACAGGCATCACCGCCATGTATGATGTGACCGACGTGCGTTACAGCGCATGGATAAGGTTGGGCAGAAGAAACAACGCATCTAATAACCCATTGATTCCTATCGTGATCAAATACCCCAACAGGGGCAATACGGCAGATAAAGACAACATCAAAGTAATCAGGCTCGCGGAAGTAATGCTGATACTGGCAGAGTCCGCCGCACGCACTTCAGATCCCACCACGGCCAATACCGTGCTCACGGCCCTGCGTAAAACCAGGCAACCATCGTTCGGAGCTTACAACCTTACCGGCGATGCGCTGATCCAGGAAGTGCTGAATGAAAAAAGAAGGGAACTCGCTTTTGAAGGTCATCGTTATTATGACCTCCAAAGGCTCGGCCTTGCCATCGCCAACCGCGGTATCCCCGATGCGGAATACCCCGCTAATGTGGTGAACATCCCGAACAACAGTTTCAGAAGGATATTGCCGATCCCGCAAACAGAACTCGATAACAATACGAACATCGCGCCCAATCCGGGTTACAACTAGTTGATGAACGGTAACAAGTGAGCAGGTTTTGACAATTGTTTTTCTCCATGAAAACGCAACTTTGTACAGGATTCCATTATGGCGAAAACAATTTTTAAAGGCGCGCATCTTACGGATAGAAAGCTGAAACAGTTGATGGAACTATTTTGTGAGGACCTTACCGCCACACAAATCGCCAACATCACCGGCGTAAGCAGGATCACGGTAAACAGTTATATCCGTAAGATGCGCCAGCTCATGACCTTCCAGGTGGAATTTGAAAAAGCGGGCGCCATGGCCTTTCAGACAGACCTGAAAGCCGAAACCATGCAACTGCTGACCCACGAACAGCAGCCCGATAAACAAGAACTGGCCGGCTACGCACTGATGAAGATCGAAGGTCGTGTGTTCTCCGATCCGCTCTTCAACCTTTCGCCCACTGTGCGCACATTGGTGAAACAGAAAAAATGGGAGGAACTAACGGAAATGGACGAACGTTTTATGAAAAGGTATTCAGGGCTCATCGCGCCCGATCTTTCAAAAATGGTCCGCTTCCAGGGAGAAATGGACATTGCCGACAGTTTCTGGGCTTTCACCCGGAGCCGCCTGGTGAAATTCAAGGGCATCAGCAAACAAACAGGGTACTACCACCTGAAAGAATCGGAATTCAGGTTCCTGTACCGCCAGCAGCCGCTGTTCCCCGTACTGATGAAACTCATCAGGCAGCATACCGCCGGCAACAGGTTCCCGCTGTCCATTTTCTTCGGGAACGAAAAAATATAAAGCCGTAAGAGAAGCGCGGCAAAGAAGTTCTGCTGAATACAAGCGGCAGGATATTTACAAGTTTTCTCATGATCGCGGGCTTTTTTTTAATCGCCCGCTCTTTTTTACCCATAAACACTAACGGGTGTTAGTTTTTTCCGGAAATGCCTTATATTTGAACCATGATGGAACAGCAAACTTCCCTTTCTTTCCAGGAAAAAATCGACCGCGAAATCAAGATCGAGCCGAAGGACCAGATGCCGGAAAAATACCGGCAGATGCTGATCCGCCAGATCTCGCAGCACGCGCATTCCGAAATTGTGGGCATGCTGCCCGAAGGCAACTGGATCACCCGCGCCCCAACACTAAAACGCAAAGCCACGCTGATCGCAAAAGTGCAGGACGAGGCAGGACACGGTTTGTACCTCTACTCCGCCGCCGAAACGCTGGGCATTACCCGCGATGAAATGTACGCGCAACTGCATTCAGGGAAAGCGAAGTATTCTTCCATTTTTAATTATCCAACATTAACATGGGCGGATATCGGCGCCATCGGCTGGCTCGTGGATGGTGCGGCCATCATGAACCAGGTGCCGCTCTGCCGCTCTTCCTATGGTCCGTACGCCCGCGCCATGGTGCGCATCTGCAAGGAAGAGAGTTTTCACCAGCGCCAGGGGTTTGAAATATTGCTTGTCCTGTCCAGGGGCTCGGAAGCGCAACGCGCCATGGCCCAGGATGCGCTCAACCGCTGGTGGTGGCCATCACTTATGATGTTCGGTCCGGCAGATGAATCTTCCCCGCATACCGCGCAGAGTATGCAGTGGAAAATCAAACGCTTTACCAATGATGAACTCCGGCAAAAATTCGTGGACATCTGCGCCGAGCAGGCGAAACTGTTGGGACTCAACATTCCCGATCCCGATCTCCACTGGAACGAAGCCACCGGCCACTACGATTTCGGCCCCATCAACTGGGAGGAATTCTGGAACGTGGTGAACGGCAATGGCCCCTGCAACCGTGAAAGGCTCGCCGCCCGCAACAACGCCTGGGACAATGGCGCCTGGGTACGCGAAGCAGCCGCCGAACATGCCCGTAAAAAAGCAATGCACAACAGTACCGAAGCCGCGGCTTAGATAGGACCGGCAGCAGTACCGCTGCGCAACGCCTGTTGTGTCACTCCCTTGTACACCATATCATTATGCAACTTATGCTTCAACCAATCAACATACACCGTTCTCCGGAAACGAATTCCGGCTCCGGAAACACCACCACTCCCGGCGGCAACGAATGGCCACTCTGGGAAGTATTCATCCGCAGCCGCCAGGGCCTCGACCATAAACATGTAGGTAGTCTCCATGCCGCCGATGCACAAATGGCCATCGAAAACGCCCGCGATGTGTACACCCG
>CAMLPA010000464.1 GCA_946481605.1 uncultured Flavihumibacter sp.
GAAGCCGCAAAGGAAATGTTCCGCAAAGGCATCGAAAAGCTGGAAAGAATGCACCCTTCCACCCCGGATTACTCCGTGGTATACAACCACCTCGATCTGCTGCTGGAACTGCCCTGGGAAGAATACACACAAGATAGCTACGACCTGGTAAAGGCCCGCAACATACTGGATACCGACCATTACGGCATGGACCGCATCAAAGAACGTATTCTTGAATACCTGGCCGTTCTCAAACTGAAAGGGGATATGAAAAGTCCGATTCTGTGTTTTGTAGGCCCTCCCGGTATCGGTAAAACATCGCTGGGCAGAAGTATCGCTTCCGCCGTGAACAGGAAGTACGCACGGTTGAGCCTCGGTGGCCTGCACGATGAAAGTGAATTGCGCGGACACCGGAAAACATATATCGGCGCCATGCCCGGCAGGATCATTCAATCTTTGAGGAAAATTAAAACCTCCAACCCGGTAATGATCCTGGATGAAATTGACAAGATCGGCAACGACCACCGCGGCGATCCCAGCAGTGCATTGCTTGAAATACTGGATCCCGAACAGAACAATACTTTCTACGACAATTATCTTGAACTGGAATACGACCTCAGCAAAGTGCTCTTCATTGCCACGGCGAACAACATCAACAACATCCAACCAGCGCTCCGCGACAGGCTGGAGATCATCGACCTGAGCGGCTACGCCATCGAAGAAAAGATTGAGATCGCCAAAAGGCACCTGATTCCAAAACAGAAGGAGTCGCACGGGTTGGGAAAATACAGTTTCCGCATCCCCGACAAAGTAATCGAGAAAATAATTAAAGATTACACGAGAGAAAGCGGGGTGCGCGACCTGGACCGCCAGATCGCCGGGGTGATGCGTAACCTGGCTAAAAAAGTGGCCATGGAGGAAAAACTGAAACCCACGCTCGCGGTAACCGATGTGGAAGAAATGCTCGGAAAACCACGCTTCAGCAACGAAGTGTATAAGTCTGCGAATATACCCGGGGTGGCCGTAGGACTGGCCTGGACCTATGTTGGCGGTGATATACTTTTTATAGAAGCGAGTTTAAGTGAAGGAAAGGGAGAAATGAGGCTTACAGGTAACCTCGGTAATGTGATGAAGGAATCGGCCAGCACGGCGCTCAGTTATTTACAGGCCAATGCGGCAAAGGCGGGTATCGATCCTACATTGTTCGCGGTAAAAAATATTCATATCCACGTGCCCGAAGGCGCGGTGCCAAAAGATGGTCCCAGTGCCGGCATCACCATGATGACCGCGCTTGCCTCCGCGTTTACCGGCCGGAAAATAAAATCGCACCTGGCCATGACGGGAGAGATCACGCTGCGGGGACAGGTACTTC
This sequence comes from uncultured Flavihumibacter sp., assembly GCA_946481605.1. The sequence goes on from CAMLPA010000464.1 coordinate 1,352, forward strand.
CGGTAGGAGGGATCAAAGAAAAAATCCTCGCGGCCAAACGCGCGGGGCTGAAAGAGATTATCCTTTGTTACGTGAACGAAAAAGATGTCTTGGAAATTGACCCCGCATTTATTAAAGGGTTGAAGTTTCATTATGTGAAACAGATGCAGGAAGTGCTGGACATCGCGTTGGTTTAATATATTATTATAATGAAATAGGTATGGCGACTACAATAATGTGGTCGCCATTTTTTTTCTGCCAAACATTTGCCGGGGCATGGTGTACCCCGGCTGTTCGATTTGTCCGGTATTGCTGTTCAATTCCTCCTGTAGCTGTTACATTTACCCTACTTTTCAAACGTTGTAGCCCCTGCAAACGTTTGTGTGGAAAATCCTTAAAAAATAGCGCAAACGTTTGTAATGCGGGTTACAAACGTTTGCGGCAGGTAACAGGGTTTTCAGGTGTTTTTTGTATTAAAAACACGGGCTAAATTGAGCATGTATTCAACCAGAACGAGATCAGAAAAGTGCGGAAGTAACCCTGTTTGATGCCTCAATAAATCGACAACAAGCTTATGAGAATGAAACTAGCCCCTTGCACGGGGAGGTTAGCCGCGTTGCTTGCCTTCTCTTTCCTGCACGCTATTCAGGGAAATGCCCAATCCGTTCCCCTTTCCGGTAAAGATTCTCTTCCAAAGGATTTCAAAGCGCCCGCACAAATCTCCCAACAGGGGCAATTGCAGAAAGATGGCGCGGTGAAAGTGCGTCCCCTTCAGTTCACCCCTTTTATTACCGCGCAACAACTGGTGAAAGGAAACCTCGCCGGTGTATTTGTGCAGGAGCCTTCTGGAGAACCAGGTACGGAACAAAATATGTTCATCCGCGGCATCTCTTCGCCATTGCTTTCCAAAAGAGAACTTTTCGACAACCAGGCGGCTGTTTTCCTAAACGGCATTCCGTTGACCATGGATAACCCTTTCGCCTATGAAATACAACAATACGATTTCAACAGGATCGGACCTGCCACCAACCTCCTCGCCAACCTGAATATCAACAATGTAGCCAGCATCGAAGTGATCAAGGATCCGGCAAAACTGGCCCTGCTGGGACCCATCGCCGCGAACGGCGCCATCTGGATCACTACAAAAGCTGCGAAATCAGGCGATCGTGAACTGAATATCCACGCCTATTACGGCGTTGCTCCGAAAGAACGTGTGATGGCCGTGAACGGGGTATATGAAAATAATTTCCGCCTTCCGTTCTATGATATGTACGGCACCATGGCCGATCGCTTTAATTATCCCGCTTACCTGAAGGATTCCTCCAACGCCGATTATTATGGAAGGTCAAACTGGACGGACCTCTATTATAAGAACCAGGCCCTTTACAATGTTGACATGAGTTTGACCGGCGGTTCCGAAAGGGCCAATTTCCGCTTCTTCGGCGGCGCCACACAAAACGCCAACAGCGCCGATGAAACTTCGCTCCAAAGGTACAACGCATCTTTCTCCATCAACGTGATGCCGCTGAAATGGCTCACCATGTCCAGCCTGATCAATGCGGCGCACATGACGCGCGATCGCAACCGCAATTTCCGCGACAGGCTCGCCGAAGCAAGGTATATCCCCGATGTTTCTAACCCGCTCACGCCCAATAAAGAAGTGTACGGCAGGTACCTTTCCCAGTTTGATGACAATGTGAAAGACGACAATACCACGAATACCGTTCAGGGTTATTTTAATATTTCCGCGCAGTTGAAAGGCGCACGTTACAATGGCGGCATCTCCTTCGATTACAATGAAGCCGCACGCGATGTATTCTATCCCACACAATTGCTGGAGAACAACAACTTCGTGTCCAACTATTTCGGTTACAACCAGCGCTTCATCTTCAGCAACAGCATTGGCTACAACTGGAAACTGGATGACACACGGAACGTGGACTTCGAAGCAGGACAAAGTTTCCTGAATACCTTCAATAAATTCGATTACGCCTACGCCTATAATGGTCCCAATAACTTTATTAAGCTGAACATTGTGGAAGGGAACAGGAATGACGCTGATTACCTTACACCACAAGGTTTCGATGTATTCTATCACCCCTCTTCTGTTAAACAGGCCATCGCTTCTTTTTACGGAAAAGCAACTTACAACTGGAATGATGTGGTTCGTTTAACCGGTCTCGTTAGAAGGGACGGTTCTTCCGCCATGCAACCCGATAACAGGTGGTACACCGGCTACGCG
>CAMLPA010000465.1 GCA_946481605.1 uncultured Flavihumibacter sp.
ACGAACTGGTTGATGAACTTTTCGGAACTAACGTACAGCACTACCTTATTGGGATGAATTTTCTTCACCTCATTCCCGATACTTTGGGCCAGGTGAGTTTTACCCAGACCAACAGCGCCATAAATTACCAAAGGATTGAAGGAGTTCGCGCCTGGTTTTTCAGCCACTGTTTTACCGGCCCTGCGTGCCACCCTGTTGGAATCGCCTTCCACGAATGCATCAAAGGTGTAGATCGGATTCAGTTGCGGATCGATCTGCATCTTCTTGAGCCCCGGGATCACGAAGGGGTTCTTGACAGGGTTGTTTATAACGAGCGGAAAATCCATTTCATTGTTAGCGTAAGTTTTATACCCGTGCGCCGGAACGTCCATGGTAAGGGGCTTGTTGCGGGTGTTGCCGCTGTCTACCATGATCCTGTATTCCAGTTGTGCTTCTTTACCCAATACCCTCCGCAAAGTCTTTGCCAACAAATTCACATAGTGTTCCTCTAAGTATTCATAGAAGAACTGGCTCGGAACCTGGATAACCAGGATCGATTCTTTTAAAGCAACCGGGCGGATAGGTTCGAACCATGTTTTGAAATGTTGCCACTCTACAATATCCCTGATTATTTCCAAACAATTGCTCCAAACTTTTACAAAGTCTTTATCCATTTAGAATTAAGCAGTTTTTATATTGAGTAAAGAATATTCGGTGATTTTCTGTCGCACTTTACGGATATCCACAGCTTACTAACAAGATATCGAAAATTTTAAGACAGGGGAGCGAAATTCCCGAAATTATGTTGAAAAAAAAATTTTTTATTCCCTAGGATTTTCTTCAACAGGAACAGTATGTGTATTCACCAGCCGTTTGCCTGAAATACGGCTGAAACTAAAGTCCAGCCTGCCTAAAATCACTCCGCCCCACCCTACCTGGTTCACGATCACATCACCGCCAGACTTATTCACATATTTTTTAGGGGTGTTCATAAACGTATGGGTATGCCCGCCTATAATCAGGTCAATATGAGCGGATTCTCTGGCCAGAACAGCATCACTTACTTTATTATATGCATACGTATCGCCAAGGTGCGATAAACAGATCACAAAATCACAACGTTCTTTCTTTTTAAGGTATTCAGCTATTTTATTGGCTTGCTCCACAGGATTCAGGTATATGGTTCCCCCGGTCAGGTTATCGGGTACCAATCCTTTCATTTCAATGCCCACACCCAGCACACCAATTTTCAATGGTCCTTTTCTGAATATTTTGTAAGGAAGATATTGGTGCTGAAGTGGTGTTCCGGTAAAATCATAGTTGCAGATGATCAACGGGAAATTTCCATGAGTAGAAAGTTGGTGGGCGAAATTGTCTATACCCAGGTCGAAGTCATGGTTGCCCATCGTGGTGGCATCGTAGCCCATGGCAGCCATAGCTTTGATTTCCGTTTCTCCTTTAAAGAAATTGAAATAGGGCGTACCCTGGAAAATATCTCCGGCATCCAGCAACAGTACATGCTCTTCTGTTTCCCTGATCTTTTTGATAATAGTGGCCCTGTTCGCGAGTCCACCCAGTCCCTGGTATTTACTGCCATCCATGGGGATGGGATCTACCATGCTGTGTACATCATTCGTATGGAGGATGGTCAGCTTTACGGTACGGTCATCTTCCAGGAAGGAAGGCAGGAAAGCCGCCGCGGCGAGTTTGGCCCCGTTGCCGATAAAAGTTCTTCTAGTTTGCATGGGTTACCCGGTTTTGGAGCGTGGCGGTAATAGGTTTGTTTGCTTTGCCCTGCCTTTCAAAGTATTCGATCAGCGCGTCGCGCATCATCAGTCCGATGTTTTTAACGGGCACATTCAGCACCGGCATACGGTCGCCGCCATTCACCACGTAATCGGAGTTGGCGATGGTGTACAACTGATCGCCACGGAGCGGAACAGCATTCACCATAACATCAACGGCTTTTCCGTTGCGGATCCTGTAACTGATCCCGGATACAGGCCATCCGCCGTAACCCGCCATCACATCCAGGTATTTTTGCAGCGTGTCGCCGGGCATGGTTTGCAGGAGCAAGAGGTTATTGAAGGGCATCATCTGGAACACTTTTCCCCGGGTGAGCGGTCCGGGCATGACCGTAGTGGTTCTTATGCCCCCGAAGTTCAGGATGGCCGCGTCCACCTTTGTATTGAATTTCTCCCTGGCCATCATAAGAATAGCATCGGTCATCAAATTACCCAAAGCACCTTCTGGCTGTTGCTTTTCCAACCTTGTACTCACCTGGGCAATCACCTCATCCATATTTCTTTTCACACTATCGGCGTAAGGCTTCAGCAGTGCTTCCATCCCCTTATCCGCGGGGAGAGAATCGGCGGTACGGTAATAATTATAATGGAGCGCCGCTGTGCCATAACGTTGCGCACACCCTGAAAGGAGCAGAAAGGGCACCAGGCACCAAAGGGAAAGTTTTATCATGTGTACCGACTGTTTACTGCAAAGATGAAGCCTTTTTCCACTACTTTTGTACGCTTTAACCCGGATACAATATTAATTTTCCCGCTTCAAAAAATCACTAATATGAGTTACGAACTGAATGGCAAACTGGTGGCGGTGTACGATACCGTGCAACGATCCGAAACTTTCCGTACCCGCGAATTCGTGGTGGAAAAATCCGAGCAGATCAACGGACGCACCATCACCAATTACGTTAAATTCCAATGTGTACAGGATAAAACCAGTTTACCCGACCGCTTTAAAGTGGGCGACGAAGTGAAGGTTTTCTTTAACCTGAAAGGCAGCCGCTGGGAAAAGAACGGCCAGGTAAATTATATCACCAACCTCGACGCGTGGAGAATGGAGCAATTGCAGATGGGTGGCGGGCAGGCGCCTTCAGCGGAGTTTTATCCGGATGCGCCGGCGGAGGAGAATGATTTGCCGTTTTAAGCACGCGGAGATTTTTTGTTTCTCGCAAAGGCGCAAGGGCGCTAAGCCATGCACGAAGGCAAGCATTTTAATGTTGAAAGAGATGCTACTACATACTTCTGTTTTTCATAAGTGAACGTCTCTCCTTCGCGCCTTTGCGCCTTTGCGCCCTTGCGCCTTTGCGAGAAAATAAATCCCCCACAGCAACTCAACTACCTTATTGGCGAAAACTCCCGAGCCCACATGCAACAACAACTTTCCCTCCGCCTCACCCCCGAAGAAGCCGCCAGCCCCGAAACGCTGCGCGCTTACCTTGTTGCATCCCTCGGCGTGAAACCAGCCTCCCTTACCGGCTACCATATTGAGAAAAGATCCATCGATGCCCGCAGCAAACAACCATGGATTAACCTCACCTGCCTTTGTTATGTGGATGAACCGCTGCCGGTGGAACGTTTCCAACCTTATGTGTTCCCCGATGTAAGTAAAGCACCCAAACAAGTTATTGTAGTGGGCGCAGGTCCTGCGGGATTATTTGCGGCGCTGAAACTGATTGAAAAAGGCATTCGTCCTGTGGTGCTGGAACGTGGGAAAGATGTGCGCGCCCGGCGCAGGGACCTCGCGGCCATGAACAAACTCGGTGAGGTAAACCCCGAAAGCAACTACT
>CAMLPA010000466.1 GCA_946481605.1 uncultured Flavihumibacter sp.
CCCGCTGGCAAATGCCGCCGCTTATTTTCGCGTGGACCGTCACCGCTTTCCTGCGCATCACCATTGGTTCAGCCACAGTAGCGGGCATAACCGCCGCAGGCGTAGTGACCCCGTTGGTCGCATCGGGCGCAGCATCCCCGGAATTAATGGTACTGGCCGTTGGTACGGGCAGTGTTTTCGGCTCTCATGTGAACGACTCGGGATTTTGGATGTTTAAGGAGTTCTTCAACTTATCGATGAAGCAAACCTTTCTTTCGTGGACAGTGATGGAAAGTATTATTTCTGTTGCAGGGCTTGGGGGGATATTGTTGCTGGAGTTGGTGGTGTGATTCCGTGCATTTATAAGAACTTAAATACAAAGCATAATACATTAACACAGTTAATAGATTTAGTTAATTTTGAATCTATGAAAACTGAATATATCAAGGAGCTTTTTGAGAAATTCGAGAATGCCTGTTATGATTTTAACGGCATTGAGTGCTGGAGTGCAAGAGAACTCCAAATGATATTAGGTTATGCAAAGTGGGACAACTTTAAGAACGTAATCGATAAAGCAAAAAAATCATGTGAGCAGGCTGGAGAGGACCCTTTAAACCATTTTGCCGATATCGGGAAAATGGTCGAGATTGGAAGTGGCGTTGAAAAAGAAATTCCAGATTTTGCACTAACAAGATATGCTTGTTATCTTATTGCACAAAACGGAGATGCAACTACTAAACCAGAAATCGCATTTGCACAAACCTACTTCGCCGTACAAACCAGAAAGCAGGAAATTATAGAACAACGGTTACTCGACGTTGCAAGAATAACAGCGAGGGAAAAACTTTCCAAATCTGAAAAGAAACTATCCGGAATCATTTATGAAAGGGGTGTGGATGAAAAAATCTTTGCAATAATCAGGTCAAAAGGTGACCAGGCTCTTTTTGGAGGCATGAGTACTAATGACATGAAACGGATTCTTAAAGTCCCACTAAGCAGGCCATTAGCAGATTTCCTTCCAACACTTACGATAAAAGCAAAAGACTTCGCTACAGAACTCACCAGCCACAACGTTGTTGATAAAAATCTTAAGGGAGATATTCAGATCACAAAAGAGCATATTGAAAACAACAGGGCCGTAAGAGCGATGTTACGCAACAGGGGCGTAACGCCAGAAAGCCTCCCCATTGCGGAAGATGTAAAAAAAGTACAAAGACGACTTGAAACCGATGAGAAAAAGGTTCTTAAAGAAGTGAAGAAAATCCAAGAAAAAAGAAAAAAATAGGCTATTTATCCTATTTGCCTTAGCTACTCATCACTCAAACCGAACCCAATCGATCTCCACCGGAGCACCATTCTTTAACACTACCACCAGATCATGTGTTCCAACCTCAACACCACTTAGGGGAAACTTCATTTCTTTCCAATCTTTTGTTGCGAAAACCTTCATCGTGGAAATCACAGTGCCATGCTCCCCGCCACGCCGCAATTCCACCACACCATCTCCATTTGATTGCACGCATGCAACTATTGAACGGGGCTTTTTCGCAAACACTACTGTATTGTAACGCAGCCAGGCACCTTCTTTTTCCAAAGTTGCTTTCCATCCGTTCCAACGCACCGTGGTATCCACGAACGCGATCTGAACACCTGCTCCGCTAATGGCACTGTAACGATCCAATTGTATACTGGACGTAGCTTTAGTGATTCCAACTCCTCTTAAAGTGGGGATCACTTTCTTTATGGTACCATCTTCGTTAAAACTTACACGGTCCACACGGATGGAACGGTTCTTATCGAATTCAGGCGAAAGATCGTTGTGGTGATAGAACAGGTACCACTGCCCTTTGAAAGGGAGCAGCGAATGGTGGTTCGTCCAGCAACCGGTAGGTGATTCATCCATGATCACGCCGGTTACGGTGAACGGTCCCTCCGGTGTTTTTCCCACGGCATATTCGAGCCTTTCGATCTTGTTTGCCACGTGGGGATAAGTGAGGTAGTAAAGTCCGTTTCTTTCGAAAACGAATGGGCCTTCCTTCAAGCCTTCTTCAGGAAGATTCGGAATAATCTGGGGTTCAGAAGCAAGTTCCAGCATATTCTCCTTCAGCTTCGCCACATAGATATGCCGCTGCGACCAATAAATATAAGCCTGGCCATCCTTGTCAATAAACACATTGGGATCAATGCCATTCACGCCTTTGATGGGCTGCTTTTCGGGCACGAAAGGCCCTGTGGGTTTATCGGAAACGGCCACCCCTATTTTAAATCCTCTTCCATTAGTAGTATCCGCGGGTGTGGAAGGAAAGTAGAAATAATATTTTCCATTCCTTTCAATACAATCGGGTGCCCACATGCTGTAGCTTTCGCGCTTCACCCAATCCACTTTATCCTGGCTTACGATCACCCCATGATCGGTCCATTCCGTGAGATCAGGTGAAGAAAAAACATGGTAATCGGCCATACAAAACCAACCGGGACGTCCCCTGCCTTCTGTGCAGGGAATATCATGGGAAGGATAAACATATATGCGGTCGCCGAATACACGGGCGGTGGGATCAGCGGTAAACTGGTTTGTAATGAAAGGATTTTGCGCTCTGGCGGATAAGATGGTAACAAGACTTAATAAGGTAACAAGCAGGCTCTTCTTCATATTTACAATATTGCAGAACAGTAATGTGTGTACGCGCTATTTTAAGTGGTTTAAACACTGTTCCTATGTGGCAAATAACACTATTCAAATGTAACGAATCCACCCGAAAAGAAACCGATTGCATTTGTCAGAATCCGCATAAAAAAACCCAGCGGAGAGAACGCCGCCGGGTTGCGATTGAATTGAGATAAAACTGCTACATAAAACAGTATCGTAAACAGGAAGGACAACATGTTGCCACGCTATCCTTCCACAGCAAGCATCGGATGATCCGGGATGACCAGTTATCTTAATACAGGTGTGAAGTACTGCGGCGCCACTGCCCTGTCGCGCATCACCAGGGTATCTTTCCCAACCACGGTCATCTGGGGATGATCGATGGTGTATTCGAGGTACAACGCGTCACGGTCGATGTTCCCCCAGCTTTTCTTCTCCCCTTTTTTCACGAATTTTCCTTTACCCGTAGCAGTGTATCCCGTACCTGCGGCGGAAATCACGCACTCTCCTGTTTTGTCATCAAATGTAAGGCGGAGGTTCATGGTTTGGTTCGCATTGTTAGCGCCCGCAATGGCGATGGGAAGGTCCACAATATTGAGCCCTCTCGTGGTGAGGAGCTTTATTTCATCCTGCTCCACGTACTCTTTTCTTCTTACCACATTTCGGGTAAGCGTTGGGTATGCCGGTTTACCTTCAATGGCATCCACGCCCCTGCGCAGGTAGTTGCCGTGCCATGTATTCACAAACTTCACTACATATACCGTATAATCCTGTGGCTTAATCCCCCAGTTAAACGCGTTAACGGGGTTGGGATTATCTACTATAGCACGTCCTTTCAGGATAGAATCTGCGCCGGTAACTGAAGTCATCTTCAGGGGGATGGCGTAAGTATTCGTGAGTGATTTGGGATCTGCGAAAAACGCATCGGTAAACTGAAC
>CAMLPA010000467.1 GCA_946481605.1 uncultured Flavihumibacter sp.
TTGCTGGCGAGGAAAACAATTTCAGAAACGATAGCATTCTTTTCCGGAACAGCGGTTCCGGCAGAACTGGTGGAAACCTTCACTGACACTACGGAAAAAAACTGGCCCGTCATCAGTGAAAAAGACGTCTCCGAAAAAGTACTTCCCATTAAAGCGATCGTGCATGAAGTAAAGGAGAACGGCCTATTGTGCAGGGATGAAAATGCCGGTATCTTTTTTATAGAACTGCCATTGCTGGAAAGAAACGACCTGAGTTATCTTCTACAAGTAGTTAAACCATACCACACCCTTCGCATCGAAAATGCCGGAAGGGCCGATGATAGCGGTGAATACTACAAGGCGCTGCCTGAAACCCAGATTATCCTGGAACCCGACCTGCTGATGGACATCAGCGAACTGGCTGAATGCTTCGCTGCGGCGGGTCTTTTTCCCCTGAACTTCCTGGTGAAAAAACTGGTGCCCCCCACCTTTAGTGAGGCGGCCCTGAAAGGGAATATGGTAAACGCCATATTCGACGCAGCAATCCGCGGCGAACACGATCATATCCGCGATGTATTCAAAGAGGCCGTGGCGGAACAGGTTTTCCAGGCCGCCTCTTTCGGGAAGGAAGCGCTGAACAGGATGTACCGCGACATTTCGGAACAGCACTGGCGCAACCTGATTGCGGTAGCCGGAGAGATCAAAAAGAAACCTGTACGCATAGAGCCCTCCTTCTTTTCCGCGAAATATGGTTTGCAGGGAAGATTGGATGTGCTGCTGGAAGACAGTGAAGATGAACTCAGGAAAGAAATCATAGAACTGAAAAGCGGCCGTCCGCCTGAAAAGGATACCTGGGTAAACCACGGAATGCAGGTAATCGGTTATAACATGTTGCTGAAATCCACTTTCGGGGAAGAACGGAAAGGTGCTTCGGCGATCCTGTATTCAGCAGCGCCGCAGGCGCCATTGCGCAATGTGACGAGTAACCTGTATATGGAAAACAGGCTGCTGCGCGTGCGCAACCAGGTGGTGTCCTGGCTCATGGAGCTGGCCCAGGATAATTTCTCCTGCCTGGATGCCATCACCCCGGAAAACACGGCAGGACTACCAGGTTTTTCACGGAACGACTACGCGTTTTTTCACGAGACCTATTCTAACGCGAATGAAATACAGCGCGCCTACTACCAGTCTTTTCTGGCCTTCACCATACGGGAGTACCTGCAATCGAAATGCGGGATGTTCAGTGCGCCTGAAAGGGAAGAAGAGGCGGAAGGCTTCGCCGCATTGTGGCGCACACCCGAAGAAGATAAAGTGAAGAACTTCTCGATTATACGCAGCCTTCAGTTTGTGGAACTGCTGGACACTTCTTATTACGCGCGCTTCAGGATCAGCGAGCCCCAGCACCACAATTTCCGTGTGGGCGATACAGTATTGCTTTACCCGCGCCGCAACGGCAAACTGGAACCCCAGCAGCAACAGGTGGTAAAAGGCAGACTGGATGCGCTTACTGCTGGTGAACTCGTGCTTTCCCTCAACAATCACCAGTTGGATGCCTCCTATTTCAGCAAACAACCGGAATGGATACTTGAACATGATGTGTATGAATCGAGTTACTGGCTCTGCACCCGGGCGCTTTTCCAGGTACTGAGAGAAGAAAACGACCACAGGTTCAGGTTGCTGACCGGAGAAACCGCACCCCGCGTTGGTACAGCGGTTGAACTGCCGGAGGATAAAACCCTGAATCCAAACCAGCAACAGCTTTTAAAGGATGCGCTTGCGGCTAAAGATTATTACCTGCTGCAGGGGCCACCCGGAACAGGGAAAACATCTTCCATGCTCACACGTATGGTAAAACACCTGTTTCAGGAGCAGAAAACCACGGTAATCGTGGCGTTTACCAACCGGGCCGTAGAGGAGATCGCGGAAAAACTGGAGAAGAACGGTATTCCTTTTCTGCGGATGGGCAACCGGCGTTCCAGTTCCGAACAACAGTTGCGTGATCTTTGCCGGAACGGAAAGATTGATGATGCCGTTTCCCTGATCAAAACCCACAAAGTATTCCTCGCTACCGTGGCCACCATGTCGGCACGTGTAGATCAATGGAAAGCTTTCGGCAATGCCGCCGATACCTTGATTGTAGATGAGGCCTCCCAGTTAACAGAGCCACAACTCCTGCCCTTATTGATGGCCTTTCCCCGGTTTATCCTGATTGGCGACCAGAACCAGTTGCCGCCGGTGGTGGCGCAGGATCCTGTTTTTTCTTCCGCGAAGAACGAGACATTAATTAATACCGGGATTCATTCTTTGCGCGGCTCTTTGTTTGAAAGGCTGATGAGTACCGCGCGGCGGCAGGGCTGGCGGCACGCTTACGGCATGCTTACCACGCACTTCAGAATGCACGAGGAAATCGCGGCGCTCATCAATCATTATTATGCGCACCAACTGCAATGCGGACACGAAGATCAGTTAAAAAACGGAACTGCTTTTGCGCCCGGTAAAACGATCTGGGACAGTGTTTTATCCGCTGGTCGCGCAGTGTTTATTCCCAGTCCAACCGAGCTGACTTCACGCTACCATATTACGGAAGCAGAAAGAGTTGTCTCGCTTTTGAACGTGCTTGAACAACAGTATGGAGCGGATTTTTCCCCTGAAAAAGTAGGCGTTGTAACACCGTGGCGCACACAGATCGGACTCATTCAATCCAAACTCCCTGAATCAGGCCCTTTAAGAAACATCACCATCGATACCGTGGAACGCTTCCAGGGCGGAGAGAACGATATCATCATCGTTTCCATGGCCCTCTACCATAAAGCGCAACTTCAGTTACTGCATAGTCCGGGAACTTTTGAAGGAGATAACGAACAAGAACAAACGAAGATAGAAGTAGACAGAAAACTACTGGTAACGCTGAGCCGCGCACGGCAACAGGTGATATTGCTCGGCGATGAAAATGTGCTTTCCGCCAGCCCGCATTATGCCGCCGTACTCTCAAAAATGAAAAGAGTGGAACTTAATTCTGTTGCTCCGCAGCCTCTTTTCTGACCCATACAGAAACTGATCTTTCATTCACCCTGAAGTCGGCCCAGCCTTCATCGTTGGTGGTGATTTCCTCGGGAATATTACCGGTAACATCCACAAAAACCGCGTTCGCGTGGTGGTCGCCCATGTGCATACTTTTGAAACCTTCACCTCCGTTGGTGAGTACCACCGCGCAACCTGAATGCGGGATTTCATCCACCCCCCAGCGCACCCATCCGATGGTGCTGCCGTGATCGAAATAATCGTGTTGTATACCGTAAGCGAGTTGGGCCCTCACTTTAATCATCACCCTTATCCAGGGTACTTCGTTCAGTTCTACCTGCACTTCTTCTTCCCCGTTTTTTTCGGTGTAAGAAGCACCGAACATGCTGGGGTAAAAAACACAGGGAATGCCTTGCTCTCGGAGCAGTATAAGCGCATTGGCCAGCGGCTTGAACCAGTATTCCACAAAGGATTCCAGCGATTGGAAGGGCTGGCTGTCGTGGTTGTCCACGAAAGTGATCGCGCGTTGCGGATTCCTTTGAATCAACGTATTATCGAA
>CAMLPA010000468.1 GCA_946481605.1 uncultured Flavihumibacter sp.
TGCCAGTCGGCCACAAAAAAATAACAATCGAAATCATCCTGCATGCGCACGTAGTTGCGCATGGCGCCGAAATAGTTTCCCAGGTGCAGGAAACCCGTGGAGCGGATACCGCTCAATACAACCTCTTTCTGCATAGGGCGCGAAGATACAGATTCATCATTTCAATTCCCAAACAAGGGCGCTTGCGCCCAGCACTGCGGCATCGGATTCTTTCAGTTCGGAAATAATGAGTTTTACTTTATCGCGGAAGATGGGCAGCAGGTCTTCTTCCATGTATTTGCGTACCGGTTTCAGCAACAGGTCGCCGGCCTTGGTGAGGCCACCGAACAGGATTACTGCTTCGGGACTGGAGAACATCACAAAATTGGCGAGCGCCCTTCCCAATATCTCGCCGGTAAAAGCATATACGTCGTTGGCGATCTTATCTCCTTTAACAGCGGCTTCGTATACGAGGCGGGCATCAATCTCTTCGGGTTTATAAGCCCGGAGCAGGCTATCTTCTTCGGGACGGTTTTCCAGGAACTCCCTTGCGGTAACCGTAACGCCGGTGGCGGAGGTATACGCTTCCAAAGAACCGTGCGCTCCTGTCCCCCAATGTTTGCGTCCTCCGGGGATGATGATGGTATGCCCTAATTCTCCCGCGAACCCGTCGTGTCCGTAGATCAGGTGACCATTGGCTACAATACCGCTTCCCACGCCTGTTCCGAGGGTAATCATGATAAAATCCTTCATGCCCCTGGCGGCGCCGTACATCATTTCGCCTACGGCGGCGGCGTTGGCATCGTTGGTGAGTGCGGCGGGTAAGGCGAACTTCTTCGTTACGATGTCGGCCATGTGTATTTTCCCTTTCCACACAAGGTTGGGCGCATCTTCAATGGTTCCGGTGTAATAATTCCCGTTGGGCGCACCGATGCCGATACCACGGAAGGCGGAGATGCCTCCGGCCTCTTCAATGGCGGGCAGCAGCGCCTCATACAATTCATCAATAAAAGCTTCGGGTGTACCGTGTTTGCGCGAAGAGATCACCCCTCTGTATAATATTTCACCGCGGTGGTTCACGATGCCATACTTGGTGGTGGTACCCCCGATATCTATCCCGATGCCCAGTTGCGGGTTGATTGTACTCATACGAACAATTGAAAATGCGTTGAAAACGCATAGTTATTACAGAATTCCTTTCTTCCCAAAAAAAATCACCTCAATGTCCTTTTCCACTTGCGGAAGGCGCGTTGGCGGCATCGTAATCGATCCCCTGCGTCTTCAGAATACCCTTCACTTTCCAGGCATAGAATGCCAGGTAAAGGAAACATGCCGCGCCCACAAGATACGACCATTTGATTCCCAGAATAGCATCATCGGCCACCACACCCTGCAATACACTGATGAAACCTCCGCCCATGATCATCATAATCAGGAAACTGCTGCCCTGGTTGGTATGCTTGCCAAGACCAGCAACAGCCAGTGTGAAGATGCAGGGCCAGAGCGTACTACAGAACAAACCTACACTTATAAACGCATACACGCTTACCATTCCTCCCGTGAGCATGCCCACGAACAGCGCAATGGTACCCATGATGGAGAAAAGCAGCAGCATGCGCGCAGGATTACCTTTGCTTAAAATATCTCCCGCGATCATGGCGAGGATCACGAAACCATAAACATAAAAGCTGGAAACATCGTGTTTGGCGATGGTATTCACGAGCAGGAATATGGCGAATGCGAGGTAAGGCATGAAGAAACCCAGGATTTTTTTGGTACCCGCGCTGACATCGAAAGCGCCTACGGCTCCGGTCCAGCGGCCGATCATCAAACTGGCCCAGTATAGGGAAATGAAGGGCGCGTTCATATCATCAGTGAAAGGCAATGCGCCGGGAAGGTTGAGCGATTTTAGCACATATTTCCCGTCCAGTACGGCAATCTGCTGGCGCAGGTATTCCGGCAGGTTGCTGGCCGTGGCCACTTCCACCCCTACGTACACGAAGATGGCGATCATACCCATCCAGAGTTGGGGATAGGCGATAGCAGATTTTTTATGAAGTATCTTTTCATCCTGAATGGCTTCTTCTTCCGCCACTTCTTCCAGGTCAATTTTATTGGGGATAGAAGAGAATTTAAAGAAGATGGCCACCAGTATAAAGGCCGCGCCGAGGATCAGGTAAGGTACTTTTACACTTTCGATGCTGGCTTCAGTATTGGCGCCGGTAACACTTCCGAAGATGGCGAAACTCACCAGCAATGGTCCGATGGTGGTACCGAAATTGTTCACCCCTCCGGCCATGGTAAGGCGCTGCGACCCGGTTTTCGGATCACCAATCACGATGGCGAGCGGATTGGCCGCGATCTGTTGCAGGGAGAAACCGAGCGCCACCACAAAAAGCCCGGTAATCATCAACGCAAAAGAGGAATTATTGGCTGCCGGGTAAAACAACAATGTTCCGATAGCCGAAATGATCAGACCGATCGCGATACCGTTTTTATACCCTACTTTATTCAGAAAATCACCGCCCATTGCCTTGGAAATACCCAGGTAAATAATAGAACCAACGGTATAGGCCACGTAAAACGCAAAGGCTACCAACTGGCTCTGCCATTGCTCCAGGTTGAATTTACTTTTAAAAACGGGGATGAGAATATCGTTGCTGGCGGCCACGAAGCCCCAGAAAAAGAATACAGAAATCAGGGTTCCGAACTGTGACCATTTTGTTGGCGCATTCATACGCAAGCTTTTGTTGGTTGGTTGAATTTGGTTGATGTTTGAGTGCTCGTTGCCGCGAAGTTAAGCGTTGTCCCGCATCGTTTTGTAACGTTCGCGTGCGCAATTTGGGAAAATTCGTCCCAATTAACTTCAATATTTACAATCCGTTAGGAATTACACTTTCTACACTTACAGCGTTTCCCGCTCCCATGGCGGGTTGCAAGACAAACGTTTGTGGGATTTTGCGGGTTTTGATCGGAAAATGCGGATTGTTGTTTATGTTCGGGAAAATTTTCAAAATCAATGTCAACCATTACTTCAACTGCTTCTGTTTCCGCCACCGGTGAAAAGAAAAGTAATTTATTGCCGATGCTCATGATCGGCGCTTTGTTTTTTATTTTCGGATTCGTAACCTGGGCCAACAGCACGCTGATCCCCTTTCTTAAGCTGGCCTGCGGCCTGGAATCAGACTTACAGGCGTTCCTGGTGACATTCGCTTCCTACATGGCCTACTTTTTCCTGGCGTTGCCCTCGTCGTGGCTGCTCAAAAAAATGGGGTTCAAAAATGGCATTGTTGTAGGCCTCCTCATCCTCGCGCTGGGTTCACTCATCTTCCTTCCCGCTGCAGACTCCCGCGCATTCGGCATGTTCCTGACCGGACTTTTCGTGCAGGGCGCGGCGTTATCCCTGCTGCAAACCGCATCAAACCCATACATCAGCATCATCGGACCCATTGAAAGCGCGGCCAAAAGGATCAGCATCATGGGACTTTGCAACAAGTTCGCCGGCATGATCGTGCCGATCGTAATGGGCACCCTGTTCCTTAAAAATTCTGAAGCGATAGAAGCCAAGATCAACAA
>CAMLPA010000469.1 GCA_946481605.1 uncultured Flavihumibacter sp.
GTAGCCTTCCAGTTTTTCCTGGATTAATGCTGTAATTGTTTGTCCGAACGGACGAGGTGTATCTTTCATGTCCGTAAATCCTCCAACGATCATTCCGGCGAGTCCTTGTAGTTTACCGGCACGTTGCAGTTGGAGCAGCATACGGTCGATGCTGTAAAGGTATTCCCCGATATCTTCGATGAAAAGAATCTTGCCGGAATAATCCGGGTCGGAAGGAGTGCCAACGAGGTGCGCCAGCAATGCGAGGTTTCCTCCAATAAGAACGCCTTCGGCCTCACCTTCCCAGTTAAGACCATTGGGCGCAACGGAGTAATCGTACCCTTTGCGGAACAGGGCGTTTTGCAGCGTGTGCACGGAGTCGGATAACGCGCCTTCTCCAATAAAGGCCGCGGCCATCGGGCCATGAATGGACGCGATGTTGAATTGCCGTTGCAGGTGGCAATGCAGGGCGGTGATATCACTGAAACCCACGATCCATTTGGGATGTTGCAGAAATGCAGTAAAATCCAATTTATCCAGTATCCGGCTGGTGCCGTACCCACCTCTTCCGAAGAGAATCGCGTCCACCGAGGGATCATCCAGCATCTCCTGCAGGTCGGTAAGCCGTTCTTCATCGGTTCCGGAAAAATAGTTGTCGGAAGTACTTTCCAGCGTTCTTCCTTTTTTCACTTTCAGGCCCCAGCGTTCCAGCGTGCGGAAGCAATCTTCCATACGTGTTGGGTCCATAAATCCTGCGGGACAAACCATACCAATGGTATCGCCGGGTTGCAAAGGGGCGGGGACTTTACATTGTTCCATCATCATAAGGTCATTTCGGGGTACGCATGGCCACGATACTGTCCACAATAAACACACTGAACCCCCTCCATGGCACGGCCGCGTGGTATTCTTTATAGTGAAGATCGAATTCCTTGCCGCTGTTCGCCATCAATTGCTGCGCAAGTTTGGGATCGGTAACGGAAAAATCAAATTCATACGACTGAACCGCACCTGGCGTCCGCGAGCGGATACCTTCCTGGATCAGTTTGCCCTCGTATGTTTTGAACACATCGCCTTTTCTTACCATATAATTCAGCACCCCTGTTTTCACACCTTCCCCAAAAACACGGTAATAGCGCCAGTATATAATGCCACCCACCACTACCACCACGAGCGCGATAAAAATGAGTATGATCTTTTTCATGCCTGTTGTTTGAAGGGCTGTTATGTGTTTTTCAAATCCGGGATAAATCTACTATAAAAACGTATGCGTTCTGTGTCCAAAAGTGGCATTCGTTTAAATACATGAATTATTACCGTGTTTTACTGCGCTTCGCTTCCGCTAAAATACGGGTGGCCGTTCCGAACATTTTGTATTGAAAATTGTACTTACTTTACCCACTCAATTTGAAAAAATGCGCATAGGAATAGTTTGTTACCCCACTTTTGGTGGGAGCGGCGTACTGGCAACGGAATTAGGAAAGGCTTTGGCGGATAAAGGACACCAGGTTCATTTCATCACTTACCAGCAACCGGTCAGGCTCATAGAATTCAACGCAAATATATTTTACCACGAAGTCCGGGTACCCACGTATCCGTTGTTCGATTTTCCTCCTTACGAAACGGCGCTGGCCAGCACCATGGTGGACGTGATCACCAACAACAGCATCGATCTGCTGCATGTGCACTACGCTATTCCTCATGCTTCCGCCGCTTTTATGGCAAAGCAGATACTGCTGAAAAGCGGCAAGAATATTCCCGTGATCACGACCCTGCACGGAACGGACATCACGCTGGTGGGCAGAGATAAAACCTACGCGCCCGTGGTTACCTTTTCCATCAACGAGAGCGATGCCATCACCGCGGTATCGCAGAACCTCCGGGATGAAACCTACCGTTCCTTCAAAATAGAAAAGGAAATAGATGTGATCCACAACTTCGTGGACGTGAGCCGTTTCTCCAAAAAGCCGATCGATGCTTTCCGGAAGGTAATCGCGCCGAACGGCGAAAAGATCATCCTCCACGCCTCCAATTTCAGGAAAATCAAACGGGTGCAGGATGTGGTGGCCATTTTCGCGAAGATCAGGGAGAAAGTGCCCAGCAAATTGCTTTTCGTAGGTGATGGGCCCGAGCGCCCCATGGCGGAGAACATGTGTCGTGAACTCAATCTTTGTGATGATATGCGTTTCGTGGGAAGACAGGAGCAGATCGAAGAAATCCTGGCCATTTCCGACCTTTTCCTGCTCACCTCAGAATATGAAAGCTTCGGTTTGGCCGCTTTGGAAGCCATGGCCACAAGAGTACCCGTGATTTCCACGAATGCCGGCGGTCTGCCAGAGATCAACATCCACGGCAAGACCGGCTTCCTCAGTAATATCGGGAACGTGGAGGAAATGAGCGGCTTCGCTATTGAATTACTCAGCAACGAAGACATGCTGGAGCAATTCAGGAACAATGCGCGCGGACAGGCAGAACAATTCGATATTGGTAATATCGTTCCGCAGTACGAGCAGTTGTACAACCGCTTCGTTAAATGTTTACCGTAACTTCTAAATTACTTTTTCAGCCACAGGGCCGGGTTCACGAATTTTGACTCGATCATCAGGCGGAATTCCAGTTCCCCCACACCTTCGTCGTTGGTGACAACTCTTCCTATGGTTTGACCGGTTTTTACCGCCTGGCCTGGTTTCACTGTTGGATTGGTCACGCCGCCATAAGCGGTAAAGTATTTACCATGTTTTACGATCACCACCTGCGAGTTGGTGTTCACATCCACGAAATATACCGAACTCACTTCACCATCAAAGATGGCTTTCACCGGTGCACCGATGGGCGTATGAATCGTGTAACCGTCGTTTACGAAAGTTACGGGTGTGCCCGCCAGTGTTTGTGTACCGAATCCATATACCAGTGTACCAGATTCTACTGGCCAGGGCAGTGAGCCTTTGTTCTTTTCAAAGTTGGTGGAGGAAATTACACCTTCTGGCGTCATTTCAAAATCACTGCGGGCGCGTTTGGGCGCGGAGGATTCTGTATTGGTAACGGGATTGGTTTTTTTCTCCGGCACTTCATTCTTGGCCACATCCTTAGTAGCATTTGAATTAGCGGTTCCGGCGTTGGCTGCTTTTTCCGCGGCAGCTTTGGCAGCGGCCAGTTTTTTTGCTTCTTCCTGTCTTTTCTTTTCTTCCAGGCGCGCGGCTTCCAGCTCCCTGCGGATCACCGCGGAAATGGAACTCTGCAGTTTTTTATCCTGTGCCCGCTTGTTCGCAATTTCACGGTTCAGTTCTTTTTCTTTGGAGCGGAAACTTGCTACCACTTTATCCTGCTCTTTCTTTTCTTCTGCCAGTACCTGTCTTTCTTTGGTGGCGGCTACCAGCACTTCATCCTTTTCCTTGCGCGTGTTTTTCAGTCCGTCAATCTTCGACTGCAATAGGTTTTGTGTATTGGAAATATTTTCGGCCTGTTTTTCCCGGTAGGAGCGGTATGATTTAAGGTAAGCAACGCGCTTAATTGCATCGTTAAAGTTGGTGGCGGAGAACAGGAAGTTCATGAAATCGTAGTTGCTCCTGTTCTT
>CAMLPA010000470.1 GCA_946481605.1 uncultured Flavihumibacter sp.
TGCAATTGAAGAATCCGATCCTTGTTGGATTTGGTGTGAAAGATAAGGCAAGCTTCGAAGCCGCTTCCAAACATGTACAAGGTGCTATTATTGGTACGGCTTTCATCAAAGCGATTTCAGGAGATAAACCGGTTAAAGAGGCCGCGGCAGCATTTCTCAAAACAGTATTAAGTTGAATGTATGAAACTGGCGATCGTAAAATACAACGCAGGTAATATTCAGTCTGTATTGTATGCAATGGATAGAATAGGGGTAAGCGCGGAAGTAACGGATGATCCCGATACCATCCGGGCTGCCAATAAAGTGCTGTTTCCCGGTGTGGGAGAGGCTTCTACGGCCATGAATTATTTAAGAGAACGTAAGCTGGACGAGTTGATTGTATCGCTGAAGCAACCTGTGTTGGGGATTTGTCTGGGCATGCAATTGATGTGCAGACATTCCACCGAAAACGATACGGATTGCCTGGGCATCTTTGATGTTGATGTAAAACGTTTTCAACCAGTTGAAGGTGCACCCGAAAAAGTACCGCAGATTGGCTGGAATGCTTTATACGACCTGAAAACACCGTTGTTTGAAGGGCTGGAAAACGAAGCTTATGTCTATTTTGTGCACAGTTATTTTGCGGCGCAAAGTCCTTACACCATAGCATCTACCAATTATGTGCTCCCGTATTCTGCAGCGCTCCACAGGGATAACTTTTATGGCGTTCAGTTTCACCCGGAGAAAAGCGCGGAAGTAGGACAAAAAATACTGGAAAACTTTATTAAACGGATATAAGCATTTAAAAACAGCTTTGGATGCAAAGGCGTATGTACTTTTGTGGAGAAGCTGCTTGAAATTATACGACAAATACAAAGCGCGGCTATGCAGGTGATTGAAGTGCCATTGGATATTGTGTGGGAAATGAGGCAGAAAGTAATGTATCCTCATCTTTCCATGGAAGAAATTAAATTGGAAGAGGATAAAAGAGGAATACACTTGGGTATCAAGGAAGATGGTCTGTTTGTATCGGTGGTTTCGCTTTTTCAACATGGGAGTGAATGGCAATTCCGGAAATTTGCTACGTTGGAAGAAGTGCAGGGTAGAGGTTATGGAACGTTGCTGCTGAAGTGGCTGGTTGAATTTGTGCAGCAGAAAGGCGCTACCAGATTATGGTGCAATGCGCGCGTGAATGCACTCGGCTTTTATAAAAAACAGGATTTTGAACCATTTGGCGAAACATGGAACCAGTTGGGGTTTCAATTTGTCAAAATGCAATTACTATTTAAAAGAAATATGGAAATAATTCCGGCGATAGATATCATTGAGGGGAAATGTGTTCGGCTTACACAAGGTGACTATGCGCAGAAAACAGTGTATAATGAAAACCCATTAGAGGTTGCACTTGAGTTCCAGGATGCAGGATTGAAGAGATTGCACCTTGTAGATCTCGATGGTGCAAAAGCCGGTGCGGTGAAGAATTGGAAAGTATTGGAGTCGATTGCGGGTAAAACAGGTATGGTGATCGATTTTGGCGGAGGAATTAAAACAGAAAAGGATGTCGACATTGTTCTAAATTCCGGTGCTGCATTGGCAACTGTTGGAAGTATTGCGGTTAAGAACAAAGCTATTTTGTTGCAATGGATGAAGCAATTCGGTGCTGAAAAATTCTTATTGGGTGCCGATGTGAAAGAAGGAAAAATCGCCATCTCCGGGTGGTTGGAAGAAACGGACATTGAAGTGGTGGAGTTTATTCGTGCTTATAAAGAAGAGGGCATCCAACAGGTGTTCTGCACGGATGTGAGCAAAGATGGATTATTGCAGGGGCCATCCACTGATTTGTATCAGGAGATTTTGAATGCATTGCCGGGACTTCATTTTATTGCCAGTGGCGGGGTGAGTACATTGAAGGATCTTGAAGATTTACAACAGATCGGCTGCGCCGGAGCAATTGTAGGCAAAGCTATTTATGAGGGAAGGATAACTTTACAGGAGCTTAAAAAATTTCAAAGCTGATTTATGCTGACAAAGAGAATCATCCCCTGTCTGGATATTAAGGATGGCAGAACCGTGAAAGGGATCAACTTTGAGAACATCCGTGATGCGGGTGATCCGGTGGAACTGGGTGCTTTATATGCGAGAGAAGGAGCGGATGAACTGGTATTCCTGGACATCACCGCCACGAATGAGAAGCGGAAAACATTAAGTGAATTGGTGAAGCGGATTGCACAACACATCAATATTCCATTTACGGTGGGGGGCGGCATAAGTACCGTGGAGGATGTGAGTGTGATGTTGCACAATGGGGCCGACAAAATATCAGTGAACACAGCGGCCTATAAAAATCCTTCCATTATTGAAGGAATGGCAAAAGAATTCGGTAGCCAGTGTATCGTATTGGCCATTGATACGAAAAAAGAGGCGGACGGAGAATGGTATGTGTACCTGAATGGGGGGCGCGTGAAGACCGATACGACCTGCCTGGAATGGGCACGCAGGGGTGTGGAGGCAGGGGCGGGGGAAATACTGCTCACTTCCATGAACAACGACGGCACAAAACAGGGCTTCGCTTTGGATATCACCAAAACGTTGTCTGAAACATTACCGGTGCCGGTGATAGCTTCCGGTGGCGGCGGAACCATGCAGCATTTTACAGATGTCTTTCAGACCGCGCATGCTGATGCAGCATTGGCGGCAAGTATATTTCATTTTAAGGAAATAGCCATTCCAGAGCTCAAAACATACCTTGCCGGGCAGGGTATCACGATGAGGCGATAATTAAACGACAAGAACGATTATATAAATTCCAACAATGCAGGTAAACTTTTCAAAATATCCGGATCAGCTTGTTCCGGCGATTGTTCAGGATGCACAAACCAAAACGGTCCTGATGCTTGGCTTTATGAACGAAGAAGCGTTAAAACAAACTGAACAGTCTGGGAAGGTCACTTTCTTCAGCAGGTCTAAGAACAGGCTTTGGACCAAAGGAGAAGAGAGTGGGAATTTCCTGGTGCTTAAACACATCGCAGTGGATTGCGACAACGATACTTTATTGATCAAAGCCGATCCGGTTGGACCGGTTTGTCATACTGGCGCTGATACCTGCTGGAACGAAGAAAACACGCAACAGGATTTCCTTCCGTACCTGGAAAAAGTGATCGCTGAAAGAAGATTGCTTCCGGTCGAAGAGTCCTATATCGCAAAGTTGTTCTCCAGGGGGATTAATAAACTCGCCCAGAAAGTAGGAGAGGAAGCTGTGGAAGTGGTGATCGAAGCAAAAGACAGCAACGACCATTTGTTCCTGGAAGAATCTGCGGACCTGTTGTTTCACTACCTGATGTTGCTCCAGGCAAAAGGATTTACATTGAAAGATGTTACTTCCGTGCTTCGCGAAAGGCATGTTAAAAAATAAGGCATCTTTTTATCTGCAGGCAAAACAAACTAACTTCAGGTGTTAGAGCAAGCAGTTTAAAAGTAAATTTTTGTTGTATGAGACAGTGGAGTTTTGAAGGGAAGATTTATTGGGCCGCTAAATGGAGGCTGATAATATGTTTATTGCTGCCCGC
>CAMLPA010000471.1 GCA_946481605.1 uncultured Flavihumibacter sp.
GCGGCGGAGGCGGATGGATGGGGCCACAGGCTTCCACCACACAAGGTTATATCCGTCCCAACTATGGACTGGACATCGCTTTCAAGAAGGATTTCCTGAAGAACAACGCGGCTTCCGTAACATTGAGTTTCTCAGATATCCTGAGAACCCGTTTGTACGATGCCTACTCAGTTTCCAGCTCATTTGAGCAGAATACGAACCGCCGTCGCGACCCGCAGTTCGTGCGCCTGAACTTCAGCTACCGCTTCGGAAAATTTGATGCGAGCCTGTTCAAACGCAAGAACAACAGAGGTGGCATGGATGGAATGCAGGATGTGCAGATGTAATTAAACTTCCTTCCCGGTTAACATGGGAACAAAAGAGAAACGATCGAACGTTTCTTTGATAATGGAGCCATCGGCTTGTTTGGTGAGGCGCAGCATACGTTGTGCCTCACCTTCGTTTAGAGGAATCACCATTTGTCCGCCTACGGCCAGTTGATCGATCAGTTTCTGCGGTATTTCCGGCGCAGCCGCTGTAATGATCACTTTGTCGAAGGGTGCATAGGTGGGAAGTCCTTCAAAGCCATCACCATAAAAAAACTTCAGCCAACGGTATTTTTTAGGATAAGCGAAAGTTCTGATCTCATCAAACAATTGCTTTTGCCTTTCGATGGTATAAACGCGTGCCCCCATTTCAGCCAGCACGCAGGCCTGGTAAGCGCTGCCGGTACCAATTTCCAGCACCTTGTCCATCGGTTTCACGTTCAGCAGTTGCGATTGGTACGCCACTGTGTACGGTTGTGAAATGGTTTGTCCTACTGAAATGGGAAAAGCTTTGTCTTCATAAGCTACTTCCAGAAAAGCCGATTCCAAAAAGAAGTGACGGGGGATATTGTTCATCGCCTCCAACACGGTTTCGTCTGTAATGCCTTTGTCGCGGATCTGGTCAATCAGTTTTTTCCGCATGCCTTTGTGTCTGTAATCGTCGAGTGTTGGTTTCATCTATGTTGCTGAATTAGAAGCAGTGCTGTTCGCTTTAGGAAGAATGTGAAGCGCAAAGGTAGAAAAAGTTTGAGGGAGTACTTTCACCCACCTTATATTTGCCAACTACGCGCATGAAATACAATTTTGTTACCATCGAAGGCAATATAGGGGCAGGGAAAACCACGCTTTCCCACCTGCTCGCAAAAAAGTTTCAGGCCCGCCTGGTACTGGAAGAATTCGCAGACAATCCCTTCCTGCCGAGGTTCTATGAGAATCCACAGCAATATGCCTTTCCCCTGGAACTGTTCTTTATGGCGGAACGATATAAGCAACTGAAGGAAATGGTACACAGCAAAGATCTTTTCAATACCATAACGATATCTGATTACCTGTTCACCAAATGCCTGTTGTTCGCGAAGGTGAACCTTCCTGAAGAAGAATACCGGCTTTACCAGAAGCTGTTCGAGATCATCCACCAGCAGATCATTCAACCCGATTTACTGATTTACCTGCATGCCCCGGTCAAAAAACTGAAAGAGAACATCCGGAAAAGAAACAGGCCTTACGAACAAAGCATACAGGACGAATACCTGTTCAGCTTACAGGAAACGTACACACATTATATCAAGCAACACAACATCAAAACGATATTCATCGACTGCAACAATGCAGATTTTCTGGGCAACGAAAAACACCTCCAGGTGGTGCTGGATGCGCTTGAAAAAGACCTGGACCACGGGCAGCATTATTTTACATTGCCCTGATTTTCACAAAATTCCCTATCTTGCCCCCTGTTTTGAATAAAATTTTTGAATCGCCGAAGTAACTGAAAAAACTGAGCATGACACACGAAGACGATTTTGAATCCAGTCTGGCCGGAGATGCCGGGCAGCACGACCAAAAAGCGAGCTGGTTTAAAAGGATCAAAAAGGGCATTCTTACTTCTACTTCAGAAAAAAAAGAGACCCCCGAAGGGCTTTGGAGCAAATGCCCCGAATGTAATTATATATGTACCGCTAATGAACTGAAAGAGAATGTGTACGTATGTCCCAAATGTAACCACCACCACCGGGTGGGCAGCGCGGAATACTACGATTTCCTGTTCGACAATGGCGAATACACCGAATTATTCGGCAACATCCTTTCTAAAGACAGGCTCGGTTTCGTAGACCTGAAGCCTTATAAAAAGAGACTGGAAGACATCTGGGCCAAAACCGACCTGAAAGATTCCATGCGCGTCGCCACCGGTAAAATGGAAGGCGAAGACATTGTGATCGCCTGTATGGATTTCGAATTCATCGGTGGCTCATTGGGCTCCGTAATGGGAGAAAAGTTCGCCCGTGCGGTGGATTACGCCATTCAGCACAAAATGCCTTACATGGTGATCTCCAAATCAGGCGGTGCACGGATGATGGAAAGCGCATTCTCCCTGATGCAACTGGCCAAAACCTCCGGAAAACTTTCTCAACTCTCCGATGCGGGATTACCTTATATATCCCTGTTGACCGATCCCACTTTCGGCGGAATTTCCGCTTCTTTCGGGATGCTGGGTGATATCAACATCGCAGAACCCGGCGCATTGATCGGCTTCGCGGGCCCAAGGGTAATTAAAGAGACCATCAAAAAGGACCTTCCACCCGGATTTCAACGCAGTGAATTCCTCCTGGAACATGGATTCCTCGATTTTATTGTAGACAGAAAAGAAATGAGGCAGAAGCTGGCGCAGATGATCCGGCATTTTAAATAGGAACCAGTGGCAGACATCAGGAACAAATCAGCCCGCTTCGAATTTTTCATAGATGATACTTACACAGCGGGCATGGTACTTACGGGCACGGAAGTGAAATCGTTGCGGGCAGGAAAAGCCAGCTTCAACGACTCGTTCTGTATTATCCATAAAGGTGAACTGTTTCTGAAAAGTTTCCACATCTCGCCTTATACGTTTGGCACCTACAATAACCATGATCCCCTTCGCGACCGTAAACTCCTCCTCAACAAAAAGGAATTACGGAAAATCGAAAGTAAACTAAAAGAGAAAGGATACACCGTTGTACCCCTCAAAGTTTTCTTTTCCGAAAAAGGATTCGTGAAATTAGAGATCGGCCTTGGTAAAGGAAAGAAACTCCACGACAAACGGGAATCCATTAAAGAGCGGGATACGGAACGGGAATTAAGGAGGTATAAGTAGTTGGCCCCTTTTTTGCGCATTGCCCTACAATTCATAACTTTCCCGTATGCGCAAAATCACCCTTTTCACTTTATTCGCTTTCTTTTCTACTATTTCTTTCGCTCAAACCGTAACCGGTAGTTGGTATGGAAAAGCTTCCGTTCGGCTGGGCAGTGATGGCAGCAATAATTACCTTACTGAATTGCAGATTCGTCAGAAAGGCGATGAAGTGGAAGGCGTACTGGGATACTACTTTCGCGACCAGTACCAGAGCATGTTTGTACGCGGCAAGTACGATAGCAAAACCCGCGAAATGGTGATCAGAAACATTCCGATGATGTATTTCCGTTCCACCGCCAGTTTCACCATCGATTGTATCATGAACCTGAGCCTGGTACTCAATAGTTC
>CAMLPA010000472.1 GCA_946481605.1 uncultured Flavihumibacter sp.
GCGGAATCGAGGTCGTTGCGGAGGAAATAAGCCCTTCCGATCAGGAGGTACATATTGTCGATCCAGTCGTTGCGGAGGTCGTGCAATACGATGCCGGCAGTGGCTTTGTAAATAACGGAATCCAGTTCTGCTTTACTGGCCGCGGTATTGGTAAGGGAATAATTGTAGAAGGGAAGCAATTTGGTGAAATCATCCACGTGCATGGTCTTCGCCTGCTTCAGCACATTATCTATCTTCAGGGTCGCGTTGTAGAAATAATTGTAATGTGTGATGGTGTTCTGAACAAATTTCCGGCTACCGGTGAACTTCTTCGTATAGGTTTTTTCATAACCCAACGCCCTGTTCTCGTACTTTTTAGGTTTCTCTAACCTGAGTTCATAACCTTCCTGCCCGAAACAAAGTACTGTCGGGGAAAAAAAACTGGAAAATAATATGAGATTTCTGATGACCGCCCGCATGAAGCAATTCTACGCCTTAATAACTGAAATTCAATAATTTTATTGTATTTTGATTGGCAAAAATCGTTTACTTTCGATCCGCAAACCTCTCTTTATGGCCAAATCTGATGCCAATTCCACACTCAAACGCCTTCAAAACCGTTATCGTCTGGTGGTGATGAACGATGATACCTATGAAGAGGTGGTCACTTTCAAACTTTCAAGGCTCAGTGTATATGTTTTTTTAAGCACGATATTTGTTGTGCTCGTGGGACTTACTGTAGCGCTGATCGTTTTTACGCCGCTCAGGTATTATATCCCTGGATATGGTAGTTTGAATGAGAGAAAGGCCCTGATGAACCTGAAAATAAGAACGGATTCCCTGGAAAGGGAAATGAAGTACAAGGATGTTTACCTGGAAGGGATCAAAAAAGCACTCACGGGAGATGGGAATGTGGTACTGGACACAACTTTACTGGCCATACCACAAGTGGAAACAAGCAATGAATAAACCATTTTTCATAATCCTAAAATCCGGTCCATGTTTAACTCAAAATCCAAATCCGATTCCACGCCACTTTCCACCAGCAGCGGCACCAGTCTTATCGGTGCAGGCACCATTTTCACAGGTAATGTAGTAGCGCCAGGCGATATGCGCATCGATGGCACCATCAAAGGAAATATTTCCAGCAAAGCTAAAATCGTGATCGGCCCCGACGGGCTGGTTGAAGGCGATATTGAAGGCGATCAGGCCGATATTATGGGCCGCGTTTCCGGCTCGGTACGGGTGAACGACCTGCTTTACCTCCGCGGCGGTTCTGTGGTAGATGGCAACATCAGCGCAAA
The DNA here is from genome assembly GCA_946481605.1 of uncultured Flavihumibacter sp. The sequence goes on from CAMLPA010000472.1 coordinate 1,284, forward strand.
ACAACTCCAGGTAGAACCTGAGGCCAAATTCAACGGACAATGCCAGATGATCGTTCCGGCACCCGCCTCCGTTCCCTCCAAAGAAAAGACCGACAAAAGGATGCCAGCCCTCGCCATCGGGCAGGGCTAGTTCCTGTTTGTTTTTCCCTAATTTTGCAGCCACGCGGTAAAAAACCGCGTGGCTAAATTTTTTACGATGGACAAACAGGTGGCAAGGAAATCATTTTTAGCGATCGTGGCTGTTTTCGCAGGGTTCAACGGATTCCTGATTTTTGGAAAGGAACTACTGGAAAAATGGGGCGCCGACAGAGACGTGCTGATCATTGGCCATACGCTTATCTTTTTGCTTACCGCGCTCACTTATTCCCTCCACGTAAAAGCATTGAATAAAAAAACATCCATGGGTTTTGTGAACGCGGTATATGGCGGTATGCTGATAAAAATGTTCGGCTGCCTGATCGCCGCTTTCATCTACATTATCGTTGCAAAATCCGGGGTCAACAAACCCGCGCTCTTCGGGTGTATGTTTTTTTATCTTCTTTATACCTTCCTGGAAACCAGGATCGTAACCAAACTCAATAGTCTGCAGAAAAAGAATGGCTAAACAGGAAGCCCCGCTGGAAGCGCTCCGTTCCTACCTGCCGCATGGTTCATTTGAACAGGTGCAGCATTACCTGTTGCATTATAAGGTACACCTCACCATTACGCGTGCCCGGAAATCGGTTTTGGGCGATTACCGGAACGCGGTCAATGAAAAGAACCACCGCATTTCGGTGAACGGCAACCTCAACCGGTATGCTTTCCTGGTTACCTTATTACATGAGTTGGCGCACCTGCTCACTTTCGACCGTTACGGACACCGGGTGGCCCCGCATGGTAAGGAATGGAAAATCCTGTTCAGTCATATCCTCGCGGAGTTCATCCGGCTGAATGTGTTTCCGGCAGACATTACCAAAGCCCTGCTCGACTCGTTGGGCAATCCTGCGGCCAGCAGTTGTGCCGATGAACAATTACTCCGTGTACTCCGGCGCTATGATCCCGTAAAGGATGGCCATGTGCTGGTAGATGAGTTGCCGGTAGGCGCACTGTTCACCATTGAAAAAGGACGAATTTTTAAAAGAGGAGAAAAAATCCGGAAAAGGATTCGTTGCGAAGAAATGGCGACCGGGAAAATCTATCTTTTCAGCCCGGTGTATGAAGTGGTGAAGGCATAAAAGAAAAAGCCCTTCCTGAAAGGAAGAGCTTAATCATTAACCCTACAACCCTTAACTCTTTAATCAGATAATCAATATATTATGGTTCGTTGTTTCAACTTAATTCCAGTCTGAATTATATCCCTTTCGCTTTGATCATTTGATTACCATACAAAGATAATGTTCAAACATTGAAGAAACATTTAAAGCCATGTTAAGATTATCTTGAAGTGGTGTTAAATACCTTCCTGTGGGTATTGTTCCTCCTACATCAAACTTCTAATTTTCAGCATGAAATTTCCCTGGTTTCTCCCCAATGCCCGGAACCAAACCCTCTGGTTTTCAGCCGTAGTAATGATTGCGGGGCTGCTGCTCGGTTGGTGGCGGCCCAACACCATCCTGTTCGCTTACCTGGTGGAAACACTGGTAATCGGGTTGGTTCATGCCCTAAAAATGCTCACGGTTTCCGGCATAGGCCGCAAGCAGAAAGCACTTCGGCTTGAAAAGCCCCACGACCACAACAACCATGTTTTTATGGTGCCGTTTTTCCTGGTGCATTACAATTTTTTCATTTACGTTCAGTCGGTATTTATCTTCCTCTTGCTGGGTGTGGACGACAAGGGAGTGAAGGACAGCTTCAGTGTGCTGGAGAATTTCGCTTATATGCTTTCCCAGCCCGGAGCAATTTGGGCGGTGGCCTCCATTGCTTTTTTCAACATAATGCAATCGGTAACCGATTTTTTTCTTGCCCGGAAATACCACGAAACCGTATTGTCTGAAATGTTCATGCAGCCTTATGTGCGGATATTCGTACAACAGGTGGTAGCTATCGCCGGCGGCTTCTTCATTATTTTCCTGCATGCCGGACTTATCGCGGCCATATTACTGGTGGCGGTACGCCTGGTGGTTGACCTGTTCGCCACGGCTTTCAGGTACAGTCCGGAGGCGAGAAAAATATTGGCCCGGAAACTCGCCAAAGGAGAAACCGGGCCTGAAAAAGTGGAGAAACAGTTGGAACTGTTGTTTATGAATTAACCGAAAAG